>JAFTCS010000234.1 GCA_017454565.1 Clostridia bacterium | reverse complement strand
GTGGTGTCGGTTATTTCCATGACATCCTGTAATGCCGCGGTCACAGAACTGAAAAATACTATAAAAGATACCTTCGCTTCATCGGAGACAAGTGCAGAGTCAGGCGGTCACGCCTCTAAGACGTCAGCGTCGGAAAGCTCTGCACAGACCAGTGAAAAACGGGATGAAAGCATACCTGACGGCGGCTATAATCTTGGGAATATCCCTGAATACAGCGGTATCCCTTATGTTGAGATAAACAACAATATGCCGTATTTTGAGGAATCGGACTACACCACGGATGCTTTTGAATATTATGCCGAGCTTGATCTTTTAGGGCGCTGCGGTACTGCCTACGCAAATGTCTGCCGTGAGACCATGCCTACAGAGAAGAGGGGAGACATCAGTTCAGTCAAGCCTACAGGCTGGTACAGCATAAAGTACGATTTTGTTGACAGCCAGTCGCTTTACAACAGGTGCCACCTTATAGGTTATCAGTTAACGGCCGAAAACGCAAACAAACAGAATCTTGTCACAGGTACGCGATATCTGAATGTTGACGGCATGCTGCCTTTTGAGAACATGATAGCAGACTACGTTAAGGAAACAAACAACCATGTTCTCTATCGTGTAACGCCTGTTTTTATTGATTCAGAGCTTGTCTGCCGCGGAATACAGATGGAGGCATGGTCGGTAGAGGATAACGGCGACGGAGTATGCTTCAATGTCTATGCCTATAATGTGCAGCCCGGTGTTATAATCGACTACCAGACAGGGAAGCCAGAGCTTGAAGAAGCCTATACCGGTCACGAGGTAAAGAAGTATGTGATAAACACCAATAACAATAAGTTTCATCTGTCTGACTGCAGTTCGGTCAAGTCTATCAAAGAGGAAAACAAACAAACTGTAAATGATTCTCTCGCATCCCTGAAGTCAAAGGGATACACGCCCTGCGGGAACTGCCTGCCGGAGCAGGCTGCCTGAACCGATTTTTTGCAATTATTCTTCCGGAGTGCTATAATGTCTGTAAGGCGCAGAAAAAACTGCCTGTTTGACTTTAACAGGCAGTCGGGTTTCCTATATATTATCTCCTGAAAAAACGCCCGTATCATTGGAGCTGACGGGTGTTTCCTTGCTTCTGAAGTCTGCACAAAGTCTTGTAAGCTCATTTGCAAAGCTTTGTTTCTGCTTTTGGTCTACGTTTTCGTCACTGAGTACGGCGCTGATCTCCTGCAGCAGAGTTTCTATCCTCTCATCAACAGGACGCTCCCGCTGGAGTTCGATAAACCGATCATCGTCCTCGATTATCAGCAGGTTGGGGTCTATCCCGAAAAGCTCCGCAAGCCGGATAACGGTTTCTCTCCTGCGCGGGAGCTTGCGCCCGGTCTCATAGTAAACATAGGTCCTGCGGCTGACTTCAATGGCATCGGCAGCCTGCTGCTGCGTCAGCTTTGCCGCATGACGGTAGTGTCTGCATTTATCTCCGAAGGTCATGGTTATCCTGCCTTTCATCAGACTTTCTCGGAAGTCTATTAATTTTTCTTAACGGAAAGGAAGCTGCAAAATGAAAATAAGAGTAGGTCACGGATATGACGTCCACAAGTTTTCAGAGAACCGCCGGCTCATTCTCGGCGGCGTTGAAATTCCTTACGAACTGGGACTTTTAGGTCACTCGGATGCCGATGTTCTTGTTCATGCCATAATGGATTCTCTTCTTGGTGCTGCTGCACTGGGCGATATAGGTACACATTTTCCGGATAACGACCCGGCTTACAGCGGCGCCGACAGTGTTGAGCTGCTGAAAAGGGTATGTGCACTTATTGCCGAAAAGGGTTATGCCATTTCAAACATTGATGCCACTGTCATAGCCCAGCAGCCGAAGCTAAAGCCTTATATAGAACAGATGAGGGCTATTCTCTCGGAAGCTATGGGAATTGAAGCCGACTGTATAAGCATAAAAGCGACCACAGAAGAAAAATTGGGCTTTACCGGCCGTCTGGAAGGCATCTCCGCACATTGTGCTGCGCTTATCACAAGAGAATAACATCAAAGCTCTTAGAAAAACACCCTCAATTCCGTCAGCGGTTTTGAGGGTGTTGTTTTATCTTCTCACAGGAATATTCTTTTCTGCAAGATAGTTTTTGAGCTCGCCTATGGATATTTCACCGAAGTGGAAAAGCGATGCCGCAAGTACGGCATCCGCTTTGCCGGCAGTGAACGCGTCATAGAAATGTTCAAGCTGTCCGGCACCGCCGGAGGCAATAACAGGAATACCCACGTTTTCGGAAACTGCCCTTGTCAGTTCAAGATCATAGCCGTTTTTAACGCCGTCACAGTCCATACTGGTGAGAAGTATCTCTCCGGCGCCTCTTTTCTCGGCTTCAATTGCCCATTTCAGTACGTCCTTGCCGGTGTTTATCCTGCCGCCGTTGATGAAAACGTCCCAACCGCTGTTGTCTGCGCGCCGCTTGGCGTCGATAGCGGTGACAACGCACTGGCTGCCGAACTTGTAAGCGGCTTCATTGATTATCTCGGGTCTGTGTACGGCTGCCGAATTCACCGATACCTTGTCGGCGCCTGCTCTGAGGATAGCCACAAAATCGTCCACTGTTCTTATTCCGCCGCCGACTGTAAAGGGGATGAACACGTTATCCGCCACAGCCCTTACTATGTCAACAATAATATTCCTCGCATCGCTCGATGCAGTAATGTCAAGAAGAACAAGCTCATCGGCACCCTCGCGGTCATAGACCTTTGCGCATTCTACCGGGTCGCCTGCGTCTTTCAGTGACACAAAGTTGGTGCCCTTTACAACCCTGCCGTTTTTAACGTCAAGACAGGGTATTATTCTTTTAGCATACATTTCAGTTACCTCCCGCCAATTCAGCAAAATTTCTGAGTATCTGCAAGCCTACCTTGCCGCTTTTTTCAGGATGGAACTGCATTGCAAAGATATTTCCGCTGCTGACTGAGGCATCAATTGAAACGCCGTAGCTGGTGCGTGATGACACGATGCTTTCGTCCTCGGCTTTAAGATAATACGAATGTACGAAATACACATAGGGTTCGCCCTCTATACCCTTAAAAAGAGCGTCATGCTTTTTGATATCAAGTGAATTCCAGCCCATGTGCGGTATTTTAAGAGTTCCGTTTGCGTTGGGGATTCTTGTAATGCTTCCCTTGAGCAGCCCCAGGCCCTTTGCGCCGGGGCTTTCTTCGCTTTCGTCAAAAAGAAGCTGTAATCCCAGACATATACCTAAAAACGGCTTTCCTGTCTTTACAAACTCGATCACAGCCTCAGCGGTGCCCGAACTGTTCATGCAGTCCATAGCGTCAGCAAAGGAGCCTACTCCTGGAAGAATTGCGCCGTCAGCCTTTAAAAGCTCATCCTTGCTGTTGGTAATGATATTCGGACAGCCGATAAAGTCCAGAGCCTTAACAACGCTCTGAAGATTGCCTGCACCGTAATCTATTACTGCTATCATTTTTTTCACCCATTTCCTTTTCAATTTTTAAAATGCAAATATATTATACCATATTGGCTAATAATAAGCAAGACGATATTAAGGCGGCACCCAGGGCAGCCGCACGAAAAAAACTCCACAAAATCGACAACACAAAAGTTTCGCCCGCCTTTTCAAAGGCGGCAGGGTGCAGGGACAGAGTCCCTGCCCGCACTCCGCAGAGTGCGGAACACTTATGTTAGGGTATTTCGCTGCCTGCGGGCAGCGACCAAAGGCTCCGCC
>JAFTCS010000233.1 GCA_017454565.1 Clostridia bacterium | reverse complement strand
ATACCTTTTAAACGGTATCCGGCAAAAGAGACAAGAAAGATGGTGCTTCGGAAGTTTCAGAGGAAGTCTAATGTAGTTCACCCAGGGCAGATGCACGAAAACAGTTGTAAATTGTGTTTATTTGCTCCAAAAGTTAAACGTACCGCCTCTCGGCGTGGCGCAGCTTTATTTGTGTTGTCACCCCTTGCGGAACACTTTGGTTAAGAGTGTTCCGCACTCTGCGGAGTGCGGGCAGGGACTATGGTCTCGCCTGTCGGCTCGGTCGGTGCTTCTGCTGCGCAGAGGTCTCCACTGGAGACCCGCACACCTGCACCCTGCCGCCTTTGAAAAGGCGGGCGAAACTATTGTATTGACGATTTTGGGGAAGTGCACTTGACCGTATGGATTTTCTCAGAACGTGCTTGTCAAAAAAAACTAAAATTTGACACACTTTTACTAAAATATGGCTTTTGATACGAAATTGTGCAAAAACTGTTACTAAATGTAATTTTCTTTAATTTTTTGTTGACCTGAGTGCAGTTTGCTGATAAAATTAGAACATGAACAAGAAAACAAGATAAGAAAACGCACCGACGGGCTCCCTTTGGCGGGAGAGGAGATAATCCGAAAAATGAATAATCCGAAAGGACGGGTCAGAAAATGTACACTACAAGAATTTTTTTGCACGACCTTACAAACGTGAAGAAGTTTGCAGCTATGACAGCCAAGTACGATAAGCTGAGGATCAACCTTATTTCAGATATCTACACTATCGACGCACATTCCCTTATCGGAATAGTAAGTCTTGACATCACCAATCCTCTGGTTCTGGAAATTCCTGACGAGGAGCCCAGCGAGGAGTTCCTTGCAGACATCGCACCCTTCCTTTATGAAGAAAAATCAGAGGTAAATGCTCAGTGATCTTTCGCATAGCATAATATTATATAACGTTACGCCTGTGGATACGATATTTCCACAGGCGTGTTTTTTATTAGACTTCCTCGGAAACTTCCGAAGCACCATCTTTCTTGTCTCTTTTGCGCCGGACTGCGTGTCTCTCACTTGCAGTACACAAAGTACAGCGGCGTTCGGGACACATTGTCCGGCACAAAATATCCTACGAAATCTGGCACTTCTCCAGTTCCCGATGAAGTCTATTGATCTTCAGTTTTCGTCAAGCTCAAGACTAAGCTCTTCCCATTCCTCATACATGGAATCAAGCTCGCATCGAACCTTGTCAATGTCGGTGGTCAGTTCGATGATCCTTTCATAGCTTGCAGAATTTTCAGGAAGCTCCAGCTCGGAATTGAGGGACGAAAGCTTATCCTCTGTTTCGGAGATCAGCAGCTCAAGCTTGGTAAGACGTGCCTTTGCCCGTCTGCGCTGAGCGTCCTTTTCCTTTTTGTTCTTGTATTCGGTCTGCTTTTCGGCGGCAGGCTCCGCGGGCTTCTTTTCATCCTTGTCAAAGGGTCGGAATTTTTGCAGAAAGGTCTCATAGTTGCCCTCAAAAACCAATATGCCGTCCGGAGTGAGGTAAAAGATCTTGTCTGCAAGGCTGTTGATGAGATAACGGTCGTGCGACACCACAAGCAGTGTGCCCTCATATTCAAGCAAAGCATTTTGCAGGGCCTCGCAGGAATTGATATCAAGATGGTTGGTAGGCTCGTCCAGCAGAAGAAAATTTGCCCGCGAGAGCATAAGCTCCGTCAGCAGCACCTTGGCGCGTTCTCCGCCGCTGAGGGTTGAGAGTGGTTTGAACACATCGTCATTCCTGAAAAGCAGTCTTGCAAGGGTGCTCCTGATCTCTGTATTTGTCATGGACGGAAAGCTGTCGGAGATCTCTTCAAAGACCGTTTTGCTGCTGTCCATGCCGCTTTGTATCTGATCGTAGTAGCCCTTTTTAACGCCGACGCCGTAGCGTATCCTGCCGGAATCGGCCTGATAATGTCCCAAGAGAGTCTTTATAAGCGAGGTTTTGCCGCAGCCGTTAGGCCCGAGAATAAATATCTTCTCACCGCGGTGAATCTCCATGTTCACATTGCTGAATATCCTGTGTTCACCAAAGCTCAGACCGAGGGAGCTTACCTCAAGCACATCCTCACCGCTTTGTTCGTTTATCCCCAGACGAAATGTCATGCTTTCAGGAGTGTTTTCAGGTCGTTCAAGGGTCTTTTCCAGACGGTCAATGATCTTCTGCTTGCTTTCGGCTGTTTTGATGTTCTTTTCGCGGTTCCATCGGCGCTGCTGCTCGATGATACCCTCAAGACGGTTT
>JAFTCS010000232.1 GCA_017454565.1 Clostridia bacterium | reverse complement strand
GGCAATGCATTTTAGGGTCATGCTCTTGCCGCTTCCCGATGCGCCGAGAAGACCGATACAGCCGCTTTCTGCTGAGAAATGCGCGCTGAGATGAAAGCCGTCCAGATTCTTTTAGATATTAACATCAAGGCTCATAGCTTTTTCCTCCCCTCCAGCATATTTACTGCAAGTAGCACGACGGCAGAAATGGCGAGGTTTAACAAGACCCAGCGGAATGCGGCGGCATCATCATTTGAGCGCCATAGCTGGTAGACTGTCGTGGAGATCGTAGCGGTGCGGCCGGGCGTATAGCCGGCGATCATGCTGGTTGCTCCATATTCGCCTAAGGCTCTGGCGAATGATAATACCGTGCCCGCTAAGATCCCCTGCCTACAGACCGGCATGCGTATATGCCAAAAGATCCACGTATTGGATAGGCCGAGCGTCTGGGCGCTGTAGGCAAGCGTCTGGTCAAAGCTTTCGAATGCCCCCCGGGCTGTCCGGTACATAAGAGGAAATATTACTACTGTGGTTGCAAAGATTGCTGACCACCACGTCATGGTCAGTTTTATATTGAATACCGCAAGCACCCATTTGCCGATGATACGGTTCGGTCCGAGCAGACGGAGGAGCAGATAGCCTGCCACAGTTGGTGGCAGCACAAGAGGCAGGGTCAGGATAACATCGAGGATCCCTTTGATCATACGCGGACATTTTGCGATATAATAAGCAGCAAAGATTCCGGCAAAAAAAATGATCAAGGTTGAGATCAGTGCTATGCGGAGAGAATTCCATAATGGGAACAGATCCACAGGCTTCACATCCTTTCATTTAATAACTGGATAGTATTGAAGTAAAACGGAAAAGTAACTATTCAGGACTGCATCCGGCAGAAAGATTTGCTTTCCGCCGGATGATGACATGATAAAAACAATCAGTTTATCGCAGAAAAGCCTACACTTTCAAATACTGCCAAGGCTTTAGGTCCCGTAAGATAATCTAAGAATGCCTGGGCCTCCTCAGGATGTTTGCTTACGTTCATTACCGTCGCGGGGTAGATCACCCGGCCGCACATTTCTTCTGTAGCAGTATCTACTACCTGCAGGCCGGCTGAAAAAGCATCGGTTGAATAAATGATCCCGCAGTCAACTGCAGCTTCGCTGACCTGTGTAGTAACCTCTTTGACATTGCTGCCGTACGTGATGCATCCATTGGATGCAAGCTCTTCCTCGTCGAGCTCATAGAAGGCAAGTATCTTTTGAGTATACTGGCCCACAGGAACATCGCTTCCGCCCATGGCAAGAAATATGTCGCCATTTTTAAGGCCTAAAGCAAGATCGTCATAGCTTGTTATATCTTTTGGGTTGCCATCAGGAACAGCTAGAGCAACCTTATTCTCTAACAGGTTTATCCGGCTGCCCTGTTTAACGAAATCAAGCCCGTCAGGATTATCTTCCGCATCTTTGGAAGAGTCGAGCTGGTTCATCTGCTTCTGTGCCGCCGAGATGAAAACGTCTACATCTGCGCCCTCTTCAATCTGGGTCTTGAGTGTTCCGGAGGAATCGAAGTTAAAGACCAACGTGATCTGCGGATTGTCCTTCTGATACTCTTCTGCGATCTGGGTAAGAGTTTCGGTCATGGAAGCCGCCGCAAATACGATCAGCTCGATCGGTTCCTCAGCGGCATCAGGAGCATCCGATGCCGTTTGGGACGGTTGTTCTGTCTGAGCCGGTTCCGAATTCTGGTTGCTGCCTTGCGTTTGCGTAAAAGCGGGATAATACGCGCAGCCTGCCATTGAAAACAGCAGAGCAAATGCAAGAACCATGGATACAATAGTTTTTGTTTTCATGTTCTTCTCCTTTCCCTTTTTCAGGAATTAATTTTTATACAAAAGGGTGGCTTTACACCCATTTTGCCAATGTGGGCGAAAAACATATCGTGCATAAAAATACTCCTCCGCGGAAGACCCCGGAGGAGATTATTTTTTGTCAAGCCGCCAGTATTGAATCATTAAGGATTCATCAGACTTTCTTAACCCCATACTCCCCTTAAAAAAACAAACCAACGACTTTTTCAAGCGTTTATATATTATCTTAAAAATATGGATAAAATATGGATAAAAAAGAAAAAAAAAATAAATTTTACATAACTCTTATTCAGGACTGCACAGATTTGGAAAAACGGACGTGGCAAGCGAGGCTTCCTGCCGGATGTAATCCTGAATGGATACAGTGGGCTTTAAGTATTGTTATAAAGAATAGTATAGCCCGGGAAGCTTAAGTCCTCATTAAATCCTATATCTCTCAGATACGAGGCGATATGGTTCCAATCGGTTCCGAGAATATATATAGCCGGTTCGTTTTCATTAAAATTTTCCGGAAATGAGAAAGCGATGTTTTCAAGCATGCAGGATTCTTGGCCGGCTTGCTTTTTTGCTTCGTATTCACGCCATTTTGCCGGATCGGTTTCGGTATACAGTGCGATAAGGATATCGGCATAATCCCGTTCGCTGTAGTTGAATTCGGTGTATATAGTTTTGTTGTCAGCGGGGTTATATGCGCCTTCTGAATATTTCACAATATCTCCGGGCTCAGTGGAGACAAAAACGGCATGGAATCCGTACACGTTGGTCTGTCTTCTGAAATAGAATTCCGAAAACAGAAGAAACGAAACAAATAACATGGCAAATGATGCGGCAAGCGCGGCATAGCGTAACTTTTGGGGCGCTTCGGCTTTTAAGATATAGTCTATGCCTTCTATGGCAAGAACGATAAACACAATGTAAATAGCGTTGCTGTTATAGG
>JAFTCS010000231.1 GCA_017454565.1 Clostridia bacterium | reverse complement strand
GAAAAAATTTTAAAGATGAATGAATCTGCTTGAGAAAAATTTTAACTTTTAACTTTTCAATTTTAACTTTCACATAAGTTCCCGCACCACTGGAGAAAATATTACTCGGTTCTGAGGGCTGTTACCGGGTCTCTCTTTGCGGCTTTGCGGCTGGGTATCAGTCCGCCTATCAGAGTGAGCACTACACTCAGCGTTATAAGAATTATCGCATGCGGCAAGGGCAGGAACGCATTTACCGTGTCAAGTCCGGAAATTATGTGTATGACTATATTTATAGGTATCAGCAGCAGCAGCGACACGGCTATGCCCAGCAAGCCCGAAAGCAGACCGATGATAAATGTCTCTGCATTGAACACCCTCGAAATGTTTTTCTTTGATGCTCCTATCGCCCTGAGTATGCCTATCTCCTTGGTTCTCTCTAAAACCGAAATATAGGTGATTATTCCTATCATTATTGACGAAACTATAAGCGACACCGCCACAAATGCCATGAGCACATACGAAATAACATTTATTATAGTAGTTACCGATGACATCAGCAGAGCAACAAGGTCGGTATATGTGATACGGTCGTCCTCGTCAACAGTCTTGTTGTAGTTTTCAATGCACTCGGCGATTTTCTCCTTATCCTCGAAGCTGTCGGCATATATAGCAATGGAAGAGGGCGCCTCTACGCTGACAACGCCTAAATTTTTAAGGTTATCGTCATAGCTGCCAGACGAAATGTACTTGTCGTACAGACCTATGAGCATTTCCTTTGCCGCGGCGCTCTCCTGTGAAAGCAGGAACTTGTCAACGATCGCCGCCATCTGCTCCTCGGTCATCTCCTCCGGTCTGATATCCTGCGGCATCGAGGTCATGCCCGGCTGTACCGCTGCCTGTGAGGTCTGAGATGACTGCGAAGCCTGACCGGGCTGTGATGTCTGTGCGGACGCTGACGTCTGCTGCGGCACTGATGTCTGTGCGGACGCTGCTTCCTTTGCATTATCAGAGCTTTGCGCGGTGCGTGACGGAGCAAGAGCCGCTGAGACTCCCTGAAGCAGTGACGGATCCTTCTGGATATTTGAATATACCATTGAGAAAAGCGCGGCCTTTTCGCTTGTTTTCAGAGAGAGAATGTACTGCCTTGCGCTTTCAGCCTTTTCGTCATCGGTCTCGGATTTGAAGGGCAGACCCGTTATCACATTCACGTCTGGATCTTCACGCTGAGCCTTTACGATCTCGCTGTTGTCGGTGTAATTGATTATATAGTCTGTAAGCTCCTTAGTGTAGGCAACATTTGACTTTATGAAGGCGGTATCAACGCCCTCCTTCGGCTTTATGATACCCGAAATGCGCAGCTTTATGGCACTTTTGAGCTTATTCTCAATGCGCAGGGTATCCTTTGAGATATCGTCGTATGTGCCGCGGCTGTTCTTATCGAACATATCGCATGCCGGCAGGATGTAGAAATCACGGCTGCAAATATCATTATAGTCAAGGCGCTTTGACTCTATTTTGAAATCAACGCTCTTGTCTATGCTTTTCAGGATATCCCGGTATTCCTTGGTTTTGAGTATGCCCAGCTTGTAAAGAGGCAGCACGGGCACCTCGTTGTTCATATCCAGAACAAGCACCATCTCATTGTAGGAATGTGGCATGGAGCCGTAAACAATATCGTAATTGTCGGTAATGGCACTGCTTATGCCGGTACCGTCAGAAGTAGGTATAAGCTGTGAATATACCTGAGTGCCGCCGAACATATTGGTAGCCGCAGCAGACGAAAACGCCTCTGTGCTGCCGTAGGACATCATCATGCCTATGTTGGTCTTTTCAAGCTCGTCATCCACAAGTGTGCTGCCGTCGGAATTGACAAGAACATTATCGTCATCATAAGAGAAAAGTCCGAACTTGGTGGCGTAGGAATATACAATTCCGTTGCCGCCGATATATTTGTGTATCTCGCTGTTTTTGTCGTCAAGATACTTCTTGAAGCGCGTCAGATTATTTTCCGTCACGGTGGTGGACATATCCACAAGCATCTGCATCCTTTTAGGATTGGAATACACGGCGTCCATGGCATGATCCACCTTGTCGTTCTTATCGGAATCGTCAACACTCATCATACTCTTGATATCAATGGTTTCGGCGTCGATCGTGATAGGGTACGACGACATTGTATCGCGCTGTATGTCGGTAATATAGGCATTCACGCCCGATGACAATGCCTGAATGAGCGCGATTCCGATAATGCCTATTGACCCTGCAAACGAGGTAAGTATCGTTCTGCCCTTTTTCGTGCGCAGATTATTGAAGCTGAGAGAAAGCGAGGTGAGGAAAGACATTGATGAGTGCCCCATATTCTTGTGAACAGGCGGTGTACTCTCTTCGCCTGGTTCAAAGGGGTTGCTGTCCCCTGTTATTTTTCCGTCACTCAGCTTTACAATTCTGGTGGCGTACTTGTCGGCAAGCTCCGGATTATGCGTTACCATAATGACAAGCCTGTCCTTTGCGACCTCGTTGAGCAGTTCCATCACCTGAACGCTTGTCTCGCTGTCAAGTGCGCCCGTAGGCTCATCTGCAAGAAGAATATCCGGATCATTCACAAGTGCTCTGGCAATGGCGACCCTTTGCATCTGACCGCCCGAAAGCTGATTAGGCCGCTTGTGGGTCTGGTCACCAAGACCGACCTTTTCAAGTGCTTCTCTGGCGCGTTTTTTTCTTTCTGAGCGCGAAACTCCTGAGATAGTCAGGGCAAGCTCTACGTTTGCAAGCACCGACTGATGAGGTATCAGGTTATAGCTCTGGAACACAAAGCCGATAGTGTGGTTGCGGTATGAATCCCAGTCCCTGTCCTTATATTTTTTGGTAGATATACCGTTTATGATAAGATCGCCGCTGTCATACCGGTCAAGTCCGCCCACTATATTAAGCAGCGTTGTCTTGCCTGAACCGCTCGGACCGAGCACAGCCACAAATTCGCTGTTACGGAAGCTGAGGGAAACGTCATCAAGAGCAGTCTGTGTCAGCTCTCCTGTAACGTACTTCTTTTTGATATTCTTTATCGTCAGCAAATAAACCTTCCTCCTTTTTATAAAGCAGCACCAAATTCAAGGAAATAACTGTTTATAATTATATCATACCGGCAGCCTTATGTAAATAATGCAGAATTAAACTATCAGGGCAACCGCATGAAAAAAACTCCTCAAAATCGACAACACAAAAGTTTCGCTCGCCTTTTCAAAGGCGGCAGGGTGCAGGGGTGCGGGTCTCCAGTGGAGACCTCTGCGCAGCAGAAGCACCGACCGAGCCGACAGGCGAGACCAGAGTCCCTGCTCACTCTCCGCAGAGTGCGGAACACTTTATGGAACGAGAATATCTATCGGGAAAATGTTTCTGACTACCGCAAAAGCAAGCATGACGATCACCAGCACTATGACCAGCACGTTTTCGGCTTTGCTGAGTTCGCGTGTGCCGTACCTGACATATCTGTAACAGTGCCTGACCACACCTGTCACAAAAAACGGCAGCACACAGAATACCGCGCAGTTTGACGAAAACGCCGCAGGAAAGTCGAACCTGAGCATATACATGAACATCCGGCTGATGCCGCACCCCGGACAGTAAAGTCCCGTTACAGCCTTGAACGGACATGGTATGCCAAAGCCTGCTGCCAGATAAAAAACCGCATAAATGAAGCCTATTGCCAGAAATATGGCGATAGGCTTCATCAGTTTGAACAAACGTTCTTTCAAGTTTATTATGCTCTGTTGCCGTTGTCGTAGTCAACGAGCTTGTTGATGTCGTTCTGGATAAGGCACCATGCAACGATGGAGATGACAAGAAACAGGATAAGGTAAAGAACTGCCTTGTTGTCGCTGTCGGGAAGACCTCTCATTTTGAAAGCGTCCTCAAGCTGCTTGCCTCTCTTGTAAGCCCAGTAGATGCCGTAGATGCCGCAGGTAACGATTGTGAGCAGAAGAGCCACACCTGCTGTTGTGTCTGATGTATCATTGGCAAGAGCCTTTGTTGAGTTATGCACTGCTATGAACCAGATAAGACCGTAGATGCCGAAAGTAACGATGGTAAGAATAATGCAAACCGGAATGCTTTTCTTTTCTGCCATTTTATTTTCCTCCTAAATAATTGCTTGAAGCATTACTGCCTCATGCAGGTATTATTCTATACTATAATACCGATATTTGTCAATAATAGGAAAATAAAAACATCTCTAATCTTTTGTCCATAAAAGATTGCATTTTTCTATAATATACATAAACAGACGTTATTCAATGTATATACCGTCAAGGTCGGCCGGAGCATAGTATTCCTTTCCGTCAATAATAACAGAGATCGCTCTCTTCTCAAACATAAGCTTTTTCAGCAGCGCCGGCATCCTCTTGTCGCTCACGCCGTCGAGATGCCTGTCCATGCAAAGGTCTTCAACAGACTGATACTCATATCTGCTCAGCAGAACGTCATATACCTTTTCAAGCAGGGATTCCTCCAGATCCTCCGGCAGAGGCGGCAGCGGGTAATGATCGGCTGCCTCGCGGAAATCGGCATAGCTCACACTTGTGCGGTGTTCGGGATATTTTTCTTCAAGCTTCAGTATCTCGCCGGCAAGCTGATTGTTGATATCCACAAGCTGCTTTTCGTATTCGCGCCTGTGCATACTCAGGTTTTTGACGACCCCTGCCATATTATAGACCTCTTCATAAGTCATGGTATTAGTATCGCGCGCTTTTTCCTTGGCAATGTTTGAGTCGATAGAAGCAATTTGTGCTTTGACATTCGCTGCATCGGCTGCGTATCTTCTGTTGATCTCAAGTGATTCTTCCTCATATTCGGGGCACCTGTCAACTATTTTCCTTCTGAGACTCTGTATGAAGCGCTTTCTCACATCCATAGCGCCGGGTCTCCACTGTCTGAGGTAGCGCGAAACACGTTCCGTCCTCTGTCTTATGCCAAGAGTGGAAAGCAGCTCGGTAAGCAAAGGCTCATCACAGAAAACAAGGGCTTTCTTTATGAAATAATTATTCTTTGCCTCTCTCCTTATATTTCTGAGATCGGCAATTTTCTTCACGCCAAGCTCGGCAAGTCCCTTTCCGAGATATGCCTCGCCGTTTGACGGCAGCAGGTCGAGCACTTTCTCAAAATAGTCGCCCGCACTGTAGAACACCCCGTCGGCAAGGAACATTTTTGCTCTTTCCATAAGAGGTGCGGCCTTTTCGGCGGCATCTGCATTCTCCGGTTCAAGCGGCAGAGTATAGACTGTTCCGCAGTATGTACACTTTGCAAACTTTCCGTCGGCTGACACCCTGAGGGGAGCCGAACACATTTTACAAACCAAAGCAGACATTGTTTTTCCTCCATTTCAGTCATGTCGAAGAGCGCTGAATTTAAAAGTTAAATTTGAAAAGTTAAAACCTGAATCCGTGAAACTAAGAACGGAAAAAGTTCGTTTTCGGGGATTGTCAAGGGGGAATTTTCCGCAAAAGTCCCCCTTGACTCGCTCTCCGCAGAGAGCGAAACACTTTTTGCTTCTGCGCTCCGCAAGGGGTGAACTCCAAAACAGTCCGGTGGACTGTTTTGGGGGAGGGGACGCCCGGCGCAAGAGGGCGTCCCCTACTAACGGCTCGCTTAAAACGACCCCGCCGCCGAGAGGCGGCGCAAATGCACCCATTGGGTGAAAAACAAGGTATGAAACATTTGGCTTGTAAAGCTCTGTTTATCTT
>JAFTCS010000020.1 GCA_017454565.1 Clostridia bacterium | reverse complement strand
GTTCGCGCCGGCGAGCCGCCGGTCCCTTGTTCGCGTTGATAGTTTACTCTGACCAAAACTAAACCGATCGCGGTTGAAATAAACTTCTGTGCGCGAGCGGCAAAGTTTCGTCTTGTATTCAGAGCGGAGCGCAGCGCAGCGATCCCGCGAATTGGGAGCGCAGGCTCTGCGCCGCGAATTGGGAGCGCAGGCTCTGCGCCGAAACTTTTGTGTTTTTATCAAATAGTATCAAAGCTGTATTTCTCGGTTCGGGTCTGTGTCGGCGTCATAGTCCACGCCGTCTATGCCAAAGCCAAAGAGCTTGTAAAAATCACTGAAATAACCGTCAAGGTCGGCATGGGTAGAAAGGTTCTCTGTTGAGATGCTGCTCCATAGCTCGTTGACCTCTGACTGGATATCCGGCTGCATTTCAAGGTCGTCAAGACGGATACGGTTCTGGTCGTCCGTGATGACAGCGCCGTTGTCGTTGTACAGCTTTTCGTTCAGCAGACGGTACATCTGCTCGATGCAGCCCTCGTGAACGTTGTGAGCTTTCATTACCTTGTACAGAATGGAGATATAGAGTGGAACGATCGGTATAGCCGCGCTGGACTGGGTGACAAGTGCCTTATTCACCGAAATATAAGCCTTTGTGCCCTCTGCGGTCATCTCTTTTGAAGTAGAGAAAAGGTGATCCTTTGCCTTTCCGATAGAGCCGTCTGCGTACATGGGATGGGTTATCTCCGGGCCGATATAGGAGTAGGCAACGGTCACGGCATTGTCGTCAAGTGCATCGGCTGCTTTCAGGGCGTCTATCCATGCTTTCCAGTCCTCACCGCCCATTACCTTTACAGTGGCATTGATCTCTTTATCGGTGGCAGGGGTCACGGTGATATCGCTGACAACACGGTTTTTTAGGTCAATTGTCTTGTTTGTGTAGGGTTCGCCAACGGTTTTCAGTACGGACGTATAGGTTGATCCGTCCGCCATAGTGCGGCGTGGGGCAGCAAGGCTGTAAACAACCAGATCGACCTTGCCGAGATCCTTTTTGATAATGGAAATTGTCTGCTGCTTGATATCCTCGGAGTAAGCGTCGCCGTTGACGGTTTTTGCATAAAGACCGTCAGCATGAGCGAAGTCCTCGAAAGCGGCGGTGTTGTACCAGCCCGAGGAAGCTGTTCTGGCGCCGGATGCGGGTTTGTCGAAAATAACGCCTACGGTCGCAGCGCCGAAGGAATAGGCTGCCGTAATGCGTGATGCAAGACCGTAGCCCATTGATGCGCCGATAACAAGGACCTTTTTCGGACCCTGAGCGTGTTTGTGTGATTTTACATAGTCGATCTGCTCCTTGACGGCTGCCTTGCAGCCGTCGGGATGAGCTGTCGTGCAGATGAATCCTCTGACCTTGGGTGTGATTATCATAAACATTGCTCCTTTTGCCGTAAAATAACAGAGAGTGGGCAGGCATCATTAGTGTGATGTACGCCCCACTCTCATTTTAACATATTATTGTCATTTTGTAAAACATTAAGTTCAGGGAAGTGCTGAAAACCTTCTTATTTTATTTCAATGTACTCCGTTGAATCATCGGGTGAGCTTTTGTAGACAGAGCCGGTGCCGTCTGCGGAAACGTAGAGCGCAGAAAGAATATCCAGATGGTCAGTGTATTCCAGCTTGGGAGAAAAAACATAGCAGGGAATGCCGTTTATCTCTTTAAGGTTCGGGTCGGTTTCAAACGTATAGGCGGAGATGTCCTGCTCAAGACCCAAGAGCTTTTCTTTATCTGCAAGTGCGGTGACAGCTTCGTTAGGGCTGACTTTGGCGTCGGGGCAGCGTGTTTTCCAGTCTTTGTCAAGAGCGGCTGTGTTCTGGTCAACAGACTCATATCCGCCCATCCAGTTCTGAGCGAGGACGGTGCTGCCGTTGCATGCGACAAGACAGTTTGCACCCATATACAGTTTCCTGCCCTTTATTTCAAGACACGGGTATATGGAATAATACTTTTCGCCCTTGTAGTCAATGGTGTTGAAATAGTATTTCTGATAATCTTTAAGGCTCTGACAGAGGTAAAAATTTTCTATGCTGCAGCTGTCGATCAGCTTGCATGCCTGTTCAAAGCTTATGCTGCCGTCAGGCGCGCTGATCTCGGGTGAATCTCCTCTTTCGATAAGCTTGTTTTTAAGCGGCTTTTCAGATGTATCAGAAACATAGATAACGTTGCTGTCATCAGGAGTAACGGGTTTGTCTTTGCTTTCATTTTTTGCACAGCCGCAGACAGTCATGGTGCAGCACAACAGGGTGATAAACAATAGCTTTTTCATGTTGATCCTCGATTCGGTTATAATTATTTCTTTTTCAGGACCCTTACCCAGTAGTCAACAGTAAGGGTGAGTGAATCAGTAGCTTCAAGCTGCTCGCGCCTTTCTTTGCGTATGCGCCAGAAGTGAGGCGTCATAAGCAGCAGATCCTTCAGGGCGGCGTTGTCAAGAGTGATCCTGTAACGGTATTCACTGCGCTGCACCTCGTCAAAAAATCCGGTGCAGTCTGAGTAGTGCTTATTCTTAAAGAATACCTCGTCATATATAATGTTTTTCAGTTCTTTCAGATGGTCGTTTCCGACGGTCACTTCCACTACGCAGCCGTTTTGTTTCAGCACCCTTGCATATTCCTCCGGCAGCAGCAGAGAAAACATTGCGCATAGGCAGTCAAACTGGTTGTCGGCAACAGGGATGTGCGAAGCGGTCGCCACGATAAAAAAAATATCCTTGTCCCGGGAACACGCCATTCTTGCGCCGTCCTTGGATATATCTATTCCCATGTATTCTCCCGGGAATTCATCTTTCAGCTTGGATGTATAATACCCCTCTCCGCAGCCGATGTCAAGTACCTTCGGGTTTTCCGGTGCAAATTTCCGCATGGCTTGAAGTACGCTCCGGCAGATCGGCTCGTATTTTCCGCTGTCAAGGAAGCGCCGGCGGGCTTTAAGCATTTCGGCGGTGTCGCCCGGGTCGAGGGAATGCTTGAACTGTACGGGCAGCAGGTTCACATAGCCCTGTCTTGCCCTGTCAAAGCTGTGGTTCTTTTCGCAGCTCAGGGTCTTGCCGTTGTCAGTCAGTTCTCTGCCGCATACCGGACATTTCAGTTTTATATCCATAAGCTCCACTCCTTTGCAGACTTATACTATCTAAAAATAAAAAGCATAAATTTTGAGCGCCTGTCCTTTGTCAAGGACAGGCAAGAAGCTTGATAAATCAGGGGCTTTCGCCCCCGAACCCCTTTGGTGTTTTGCACTCTGCGGAGTGCAACCAAGGGACTGCGCGCCCCTTGGATCCCCCGGCGGCAAGCTGCCGCACCTGAATTCGCGTTCAAAGCTTATTCTGACCAAAACTAAACCGATCGCGGCTGGAACAAACTTCTGTGAGAGAAATTTTATTGTTTTAATAGTATTATTTTATGCGTTTCAGGACGCCGCCGCATTTGCAGCGGTATCTGGACGGATGTTCGATAACGGAAGAAAATCTTGAACGCGTTATGCGCTGACCGCATTTCTGACATTCTATAATGTAGTTTACGGTGCGTTCGCGCTGCTCGACAGTTATGCCCATTTCCGCGGCAGTGTTGGTACGGCTGATGGTATAGCCGTACCTGCGGTTGAGAATATCGGCGTATTTTTTGAAAACATCGCCGTGGTTTCCGCAGCCCGGGCAGGTGTGGATAAGCTCATGGGCAAGTGTCTGGCGGCATGAGCGTTCGGGTGCGTTCAGCAGCCTTGAAGAAAGCTCTATTGTGTAGTGTCCGTTTTTAAACGTGCACTGTCCGAAACGGGTTTTTGCGCGGGTGTTGACGATCACATGCGAATCGATATTGTCAGATATGGGTACCCCGGCCTTTTTTGCCTGATCCTTGACCAGTATCAGGAGCTTGTCGAAATCATTGATATCTGCCATGGCTCTCACCTTAAAGTTCTACAAATGTTGGCTCATATCCAAGGTGCGGCAGGATCTTATCCATAAGGTCAGAGGTGCGTATTTTCAGGCTGGACGTGTTTATGCATGGGTGGCAGCCGAAATATTCTTCGCTGATCAGGTCTTTGTCTATCAGCAGCCTGACCTGGTGCCAGCTGTCGTTCATCAGTCCCATAACGCTTACAGAGCCGGGAGTAAGCCCTAAAAGCTCTTTCATGGCAGTTTCATCCGCAAAAGACAGACGGGCAGTGTTTATCTGCTGAGAGAGGTCCTTAGTGCGGAAACCTTTGTTTGCGGGCATCAGCAAAAGATAGAAGCTGGTTTTCTGACGGTTGCACAGAAACAGATTTTTGCACAGCTCTACCCCTAATAGCTTATCAACCGCAATGCAGTCATCCATGGTCTGGGCGGCATTGTGGTCGGTGCGTGTGTATTCTATGCCGAGCTTTTCCAGCATATCGTAAACGGCAAGCTCCACAGGGAGCCTTTCATCAGTTGGTCTTGTGTTATAGACAATCTGTGTGTTTTCCATTTCATTCCTCCGCTATAAAAATTTCATATATCATAATATCACAAACACGAAAGTGATTCAATGCCCAAAAAAGAAATGACCTGATTTTTTACCAATCAGGCCGTTAACAACTGTGTTTATTTCAGGAAATACATTCGTACATCTTTGTCAGAGCATGGCAAGTGACGGGAATACGGAACGCCCCATCTCTGCAAGAAAATCAGCGATGCCGTCCTCATCGTTGGAAGTGGTTACATAGTCGGCAGCGCTCTTAACGGTGTCAGAGGCATTGTTCATGGCAACGCCCAGACCTGCATAGCGTATCATGGTGATGTCGTTGAAGCCGTCACCGAAAGCGATACTCTCGTCTGTGGGAATATCGAGAGCTTTAAGCAGCCTGTCAAGCGACTGAGCCTTGTCGACAGCTTTGGGAACGATCTCAAGGAAAAACGGTTCTGACTTGAAAATACCAAGCTCGCTGCCGAAACGTTCGGAAAGAATGACCTCCAGCTCAGATATGACCGCGGGATCACCGCTGAGCAGGCACTTTGGCACGTCTTCGGTCATATTCCCGACAAAATCAGGGTCGAACTCGATAGGCGTGAAGTTTATCCTTGCCTCAAGCTCGGAATATTTGTTGAGCTGCAGCCCGCAGATTATTCTTTTGCCTTTGTAGGTGTTTATGCCTACCGGGTAGTCCTTTATAATGCGGCATATTTCCGGAATGTATGAATGGGGAAGATAGTTGCGGTACAACTGTTCACCGGTCTTGCAGTTTATGATGCAGCCTCCGTTGAACGGCATAATGTAACCGCCGAATTCGTTCAGCCTGAGAGCTGCCGAGTAAGGCATTATTCCCTGAGTGGGTCGCCCTGAAGCAAGTACGACCTTTCCGCCGTGTTTCTGAAAGGCGATAAGCTTGTTTTTGGTGCGCGCAGAGATGTTTTTTCGGGAATTTGTGAGGGTCCCGTCGATGTCAAGGGCAATAATTCTGAAAATCATGTTTTGAACAGGCTTCCTTCCCTTTATGCTGTATCTGCATCCGATTGCAGAGCATTGATTTACTGATTTTGTGCCATTTATTGGAATATCAGGTAAAATATCATGTTTTCACCGCAATAATGCACAAATAAATGCTAAGCATAATTTAGCAGAATAAGGTCTGCTCGTCAATAGCAACAGTGTTACAGAATAAACCTCATTTTCCGAAATTTTTGTGTCTTTCGGAAATACATTGTAAAAACAATGGTCAAAATAAACAATTTTTTAAAATTATTAAAAAAATATATTGAAAAATTTCTCTGAAAGTGTATAATTATATATAGTGTATGATATGAGTATTAAAGTCAGATCATAATATAAACGGAGGTATTGTAAATGAAACGCAGACAGATAACAGCAATTATTGCGGCTCTTGCTTTGGCAGTAACATCAACGGCTCTTCTGACAGGATGCGTGGGTAAGTCGTATTATTATAAAGTAAATGACGACGGCTCACTTGAGCGGGTTGGCGAGATCAAGAAGCACACAGAGGATGAATCATCCGTTGAAAGCACTGTTTCTACGAGTGACGAATCTAAGGAAGAAAAGTCTGAGGTTGAGGAATCTTCTGAGGAGGAGAAATCAGAAGAGGAATCTAAGGAAGAGTCTAAGGAAGAGTCCGAGGAGGCTCCCGGCGGTTCAGATGAGGATGTTCTTGCAGTTCTTACTGTTGAAATGCCCACAGACTGGGATGCTCAGGAGGTAGTTTTCAAGATCACAGACAGCAACGACAAGAGTGCCAGCCCTGAAGTAAAGAGCGAGGGTGACGGAGTATTCAGCTGCACAGTGTCTAAGTTTGCTGATGACGGTGAGGCTTTTGTAGACGCTAAGTTCAACGTTCTGTTCAAGAAGGGCGGCACAGGTACATCAAAGACCACAGAGGATACTATGATTACCGGTACAAAGACCTATGTTGCTGTTCAGGACGGCAAGAAGTATACTCTTTCCGAGAAATAATACATATAGCTTTAAAAGGTTGTCATTTCAGGACACGGCTTTTTTGTCGTGTCCTTTTTTACACCTCGGTTTGAAGTGCCCTGATTTCTGAATATTGCTTCACTGATAAGAATCCGGCCTTTTTATCTTTTTGCAAATGCATTCCCGTGAATAAGTATCCGTTTCGGTGCAATACTAAAAACGGAGGTGCATAATATGAGAAACCGAAAGAAAAACGAGGAAAATAAGTCAAAGGGCGCAAAAAGTAATGCCGGCTTTTATATTGCTCTTGCCGTTTGTATTGTGACAGTGGCGGCTGCCGCATGGACTACTTACGGCAGTGTTGCCGCGGATATTGACAGCGCTCCGCAGGAAAGCTCCGGCAGTGAGCTGCAGACAGCCAATGACGTAAGCGGTGAAAGCTACGAAAAGAATGATACAATCGAAACAGAAAGTTCGGCTCCGCAGGAAAGCTCCGAACCTGAAAAAAACAGCAGTGCTCAGGAACCGGAAAGCTCCGTCGGCACTGTGACTTCAAAACCGCCAGAGAAAAATACGGAAATTGAAAAAGCCGTTCCAAAGGTGTATTTTCCGGTCGAGGGCGGTGATGTGGTGAAGCCCTTCAGCATTACCAAGCCGGTCTATTCAAAGACTACGGCTGACTGGCGGGCACACAAGGGTATAGACATCAAGGCTAAACAGGGCGCTGCGGTGCGGGCTGTCAGTGAGGGCACTGTCATGGATGTAACCGACGACCCGCTTTACGGAAATACTATTATTATATCCCAGAGCGGCTGTACGGTGCGCTACTGTGGACTCAGCGGCAAGCCGGTTGTGAAAAAAGGAGATCATATTGACGCAGGTACGGTGATAGGCTATGTGGGCAGTGTGCCCTGTGAGCAGCTTGATGAGCCTCACATTCACATGGAAGCGATAAACGGGGACAAATATATTGACCCTATGAGTCTTTTTGATGAAAACCTTTCCAAATGAGAATTTGTGAACGGAAACACACGGTCACATTCTGCAAAAAAGCGGCAGGATGTGACCGGCGCTGTCGGCTATGACAGTTTGATAGGAATATTGCCTTGCAGAATTATATAATATTCATATTATAATGTAGGGATTTCCGGATGTAAAAAATGGTATTGTAAAATCAGCAAGAAAACTCTTTACATTATATATATAAAATAGTAAAATAGATATGATGAGTAAAACAACAGGAAGTGGTGACTTTGTCAAAAAAGATCAGCGCAATAATACTTGCGGCCGTTATGCTGCTTGCAGTGCTTTCCATTACAGCCTGCCGCAGCCAGACCGAAGAAAAGGTAGATATCAAGACCTCTCTGACGGTGGATGATTCCTTTGTGGGAAAGCGCACCATGGTAATGACCTTCCCGCAGAGCGTTATCAAGACCGGCTCGGAATCGGAGACTAATCTTGAGAAGGTGGTCCAGAAATACTGTCCGAACGCCCTTACGCCTTCAAAGGGCTATTCCGGAGGCGACATTCAGTACAGCTTTGAGCTTTCCTTTGAATCAAAGCAGGAATACATAGAGAAAACCAGCCGCATACTTGGCGCACAGTCGCTGGTGTCCTTTTCACACCCGAATACCATTATGACTCAGGGCTGGAAGCTTGAGGAGAACTTCAGCAGTGAAAAGCTGCTTACCGACTGGATAGCTCAGGGCGCCAAGAGCGAGGGCTTCAGCGGACTGGACTTCAAGGTGCAGGAGGATAAGGCTTCGGTGTCGCTGAATGACGATACCCAGAGCTCTGATCCGGTGATCTCTGTAAACTGTCTGGACGGCTATCCTCTGCAGCGCATCAGGATAGAGACAGTCAAGAAAAAGGGCAACTATGACGACACGAAAATTTACTATGACCGCACCATTATCTTTACTATCGCCCAGTCTACCTTTGACAGCGACAGCGAAAACATAAGAAAATACTTCACTGAGAATACTCCTTCCGCTTCGTCTGCGGAGTGGCCTATCTCAAACAATTCCTACAATTATACCGTCAGGTTCAAGAATCTTGACCAGAGCCAGATGAGAAGCTACACCCAGAAGCTGCTCCACACCGAGTACGGCGAGGTCGATTACATGGACAAGTCCGTAGGCAGCACCATACTTGCAGAGCAGAACGCCTATAATGAAGAGCTGGATTTCTCAAACTATATAGGCAACAACAGCACCAATGTGCCTGTGGAATATCTTTATTCCGTGTCGGGTACGACCGAACTGAGCGAGTGTCAGCTTTATGAGGACGGCGTCTGGAAAATAGCCGGTGATTTTCTGGAAGAGAACCAGTACGGCAAAATGTCGGCAATAAAATATGGCGGCTCCTACATGAAACTGAGGATCAACGACGGTAAGCAGTACAAGGCTGCGTCTGTTGAGATAGAGACCGTTCCGCTTGAGGATGACAACCTGAGAAAGACGGTTACTCTGAAATATGACCGTGGTGCAGGCGGAGACGAGGCATCGGAATACGCAAAGTCTTACATGGAGCATTTAGGCTTTGGCGCAGTACAGTCGGTGATAAACAATGAGTGTATGTGCACCTACACTGCCAGCGGTACGCCCGAAGCGCTGAACGAGACTTTCACCAAGATATTCAGCGGCAAGAATACCACAAAGTTCTCCAGCGAGGGTCAGTTCATGACGCTGCGCACCATGAAGCACTATAAGGATCATCTTGATCTTTCATCGGTGATGATAGGCAAGAATGCCGAAACTCCTGTATTTTACAAGATAGCGGCTCAGAGCGGCGACATCGTGAAGAGTTTTTCGTTCAGATCGGGAGAGGTCAATGAACATGCCGACCTTTCAAAGACCGAGGACGGGGCAGTCTCCATGCAGCTCACCGGCACGGAAATTGACGTGGAGTTCAGCGTCACCTCACCGAATATGTCGGATATCATATTCTTCTCGATAATTTCGGGCATTTTTGTGATTATAGCCATAGTTCTGATATTTATAGTCAAAAACAAGCCGCTGCCGGTTACGGCTATCGGAGGAGGCAGCAGCTCACACGGTCTGCCGGGTTCAAAGAGTGGACTTACAACCGTAAAAAAGCAGAAAACTACAATTAAAAAGAAGTAACAGGCCGGGGGAGATCATCTGATTTTCCCCTGTTGTTTTCAGTAAACACAGGCGGGACAAATCTTTATAAAGGAAAGGAAAAAGAAAATGATAAAGCTTTGTATTTTTGATCTGGACGGAACACTGGTAAATTCTCTTGCAGACCTTGCGGGTGCTATGAACTACGCTCTGGGAACCGTCGGCTTTCCGGGACACCCGGTAGAGAGCTACCGCAAAATGGTGGGCAACGGAGTTTCGATTTTAGCTGACAGGGCTGCCGGCGGCAAAGAAAAACTCAGCCCGGAATCCAAGGAAAAGCTGCTTGCTGAGTTTTCGGCATATTACACGGAGCATTGTCTTGACAATACCCGCCCGTACGAGGGTATACCGCAGATGCTCGACCGGCTGACTGGGATAGGTGTGAGGTATGCGGTAAACTCCAACAAGCCGGACGGTTTTTCAAAGAAGATAGTCAGCACACTCTTCCCGAAGCATAATTTTGCCGAGGTCTGGGGCAAGCGCGAGGAGTGCGATATCAAGCCTGCGCCTGACGGAGTAAACGGAATTATTTCTTTGCTTGGCGTCGGGCGTGATGAAGTGCTGTACATAGGCGACAGCAATGTGGACGTCTTTACCGCACAGAATGCAGGAGTGCGCTTTTGCGGAGTAAACTGGGGTTTCCGCAGTGAGGAAGAGCTGAGGTCGGCTGGTGCTTCTGAGGTGGTGTCGTCTCCTGAGGATATTATTGCCATTGCTGCGGGTGAACGGAATGAATAAAGTCAACTATAAGCTTGTGCTTGAGAAAACTCTGAGGGAAATAAAGGAAAGCGGCAGCCGCCCAAAGCTGCTGCTTCATGCCTGCTGCGCGCCATGCAGCAGCTATGTTCTGGAGTATCTGGCGGAATATTTTGACATAACGGTGTTCTTTTATAATCCGAATATTTTTCCCGAACAGGAATACCGCCACAGGGTAGAGGAGCTTAAAAGGCTCGTCAGTGAAATGTGCCCTCAGGTGAATATTCTTGAGGGCAGATATGACCCGCAGGAATTTTTTGATATGGCGAAAGGGCTTGAAAATGAGCCTGAGAGGGGCGAACGCTGTCACAAATGCTATCGGCTGCGTCTGAATGAAGCCGCCGCCGCCGCCCGAAAAGGAAACTTTGACTATTTTACCACTACGCTTTCTATCAGCCCGCTGAAAGACAGCGCCGTACTCAATGCCATAGGCCGAGAAATAAGTGAAAAAACCGGAATACCTTACCTTTTTTCTGATTTCAAGAAGAACGGAGGCTATAAGCGTTCCATAGAGCTTTCTGCACAATATTGCCTTTACCGTCAGGATTACTGTGGATGTGTATATTCAAAAGCAGCAAAAAACCGTTCCTGACGGCTTTTTATTGATTGTGCTATACGGATAAGTGTAACCACTGGAATTGTGCTTAATATACAAAAAAATAGAAAAACTTGGAATTTGTTAACAAAAACGACATAAACGCATTGACAAAAGTGAAATAAAATGATACAATGACAGCAGATTTTTTCTTTAGGATTGATAACTTTTGTATATGTTCTACGGATGTTATTGCAGTATATTAATCTCAGCGTAAAGGAGTTAATTGCCATGAGCAGAGTTGTAAAGAGGAGACTGTATATAGTTTTAGCGTTGGTGATGTCGCTGATTCTGGTCTTTGCAGCGCTTCCTTCGGGTTTGAGCGGCTTGCAAAGGGTAAAGGCTGCTGATATTGAAGTTAAGGCAAAGCATCTGTATCTGGATATTTCCAATTTTGAAAATAAATCCGATTGGGATGGCAAGGTTTACCTGTTTGTCGATAGTTGGGGCAGTATGAAGTCCGGCACAAAGGTGAGCGGCACTGATGTTTATGAGTGGGACTGCTCCAGTTGGAATAACACCGACCACAAGTTCGGCTTTGCTAACAGCAATAACTGGGATACTATCAAATCAGCCGACTATAAACGTACTGCTATGTCAGATATCAATCTGTCAGCAGTCAATTCGGCAGGAAAGTATTTTTATTGGGACGGCAGCGGTACGAGTACCATCGACAACAAAAAGGTGTATAACCTTTCTTATTCGGATACGTCTGTAGATCCTGCGGCAGTTCCTCCGGTTCCGGCAGGCATGAAGAGAGTGTACTTCGATGCGAGTCTTTCGGCACTCAGATATAGTCATGACAATGATAACAGTCAGGGAGATCCGAATACGGTTCATAAAGTAAAGAATACCCAGTGCACAAATATTCCTTATAAAAACGGCAGTGTATACTATTATACTTACGGAAGCGGCGGTTCAAAGAACGGCGTTATGAGGAAGATGCCCGGAACCGATGTCTGGTATGCTGATATTGATGATACCTCAAAGTATACCAATATTCGTTTTACAGCATGGGAAAATCCAACCAATACAGATACGGCCAGATATGGCGATGGCACAATAAGCACGGCAATTCCGGATTATGATGAACCTGTATTCTTTGCTGATTCAGGCGATTCGATAGTTTATTATGAGTATCAGGACAGAGGCGGCTACTGGGGCAAACTCGGAGATGTTCGTGACGCAGGAGCCGGAAAAAATAGTGATGTGGTGCCTGTAAGTAAGGGCAGCTTTACAGAAAATGAAAATACACTTTATCTGAAATCATCCATCTACGATTATTACTCAGACTATGAACTGAACGGACTTAACAGGGTCACTTATCCTGTTAATGTCAATCAGAGCAACAACGGAGCAGACAGTTT
>JAFTCS010000230.1 GCA_017454565.1 Clostridia bacterium | reverse complement strand
TGGAGATCCTCCGGCTGAGCTTTTTCTTTAAAGTGACGGTCGTTCCCTTCTGCGGCCTTGAGCGCACATTTAAGCTGTCGGAAAAGCTTTGCATTACCGCAAATCCCAGCCCCGCGCGTTCATCTCCGGAAGCCGTGGTGTAAAGCGGCTCCATGGCTTGCTCTATGTTTTCTATGCCGCAGCCGCTGTCCTTTATGCGTATTATCACGGCGCTGTCGGGCAGCAGCTTGACATTAACAGTAATGCGGCCGATCTCATTCTTGTAGGCGTGAACGATGCAGTTTGTCACTGCCTCTGAAACGGCGGTTTTAAGCTCGTTAAGCTCGCCTATGGTGGGGTCAAGCTGGGCGATAAAAGCCGACACAGCCGAACGCGCGAAGCTTTCGTTTGAGGAACGGCTGTCAAAGCTCAGATCCATTTCGTTAAGCACTTTCACAGACTTCACCTCGTCTTTCTATAACATTCAGTGCACCGAGACCCGACAGTATCATAAGTTTTTCCAGAGCTTCCGGCACGTTGACTACATGCAGATATCCGCCGTAAAGTCCCATAAGGCGGTACCTGCCCATGATAAGCCCGATGCCGGAGCTGTCCATGAAGCTTACGGAAGAAAAATCCAGCCGCAGCTCACGGGGACGTTTTTGCTGGATAAGCCTATCGGTCTCTTCGCGGATAAGCCGTGCTGTGTGGTGGTCGATCTCGCCGCTGAGCCTGACAGTCATTACACCTTCGTCCAGGCTGACGCTGCTTTTCAATGGTATTCACTCTCCTTTTTTATAGGATGCTGGGCAAGCAGAATTTTTCTGCAATTACAGTGTAGCACAATACAGGAGAGGATTTTGTCATATATGGTTTTCTGCGCACGGCCTGAAATACAAAAGTTTCGCCGGCTCTTCATCGTCTGCATAAACAGCCATGGGGGTGAATATAAATTCATAGAAAAAACTGTGAGAGGATGCGGAATATGGATTATCAGCTTACCCGAGAAGTTTGCAGAACGCCCGAGACCATATTTGAGGGCACAAAAGAAATGCCGGTTGACCTTGACCTGAACCTGCCCGATTACTGTCCGGATATTGAGAAGATACTCAAGTGCAGGATCAGCCCCGGAATCACCTCCAAAAACATTTCAGGCGATATGCTGGAGGTTGAGGGGAGCGCGCTTATAAGCCTTTATTATCTTGATTCAAGAAAGCAGGCTGTAAGGCTGTGCGAGCATTTAAGCCCGTTTTCGTGCAGCTTTGCCCTGAAATCAAGTCCGGAGGACGCTTTAGCGATGGTAAGGCTTAAAACAGAGTATCTCAACTGCCGTGCGGTCAGCCCGAGAAGAGTTGATATTCACGGAGCTTTCTCTGTTGTTGTAAGTGTGCAGGCATATGCGGATCAGGAGTATTTCAGCAGTATTCAGGGTGATGATATCCAGCAGAAAAAGTCTGTAAGTACAGTGAGCAGGCTTTGCGCAATGGGCCAGCAGCAGTTTTCCATTGCCGAGGTTCTGGATATTGGTCAGGGCAAGGGGTTCCCTGAGAGCATACTCCGCAGCGAGCTTTCTGTGAGCTGTGACAGCGTAAAGCCTTTGAGCGATAAAATTATGATAAGCGGAGAAGCTGCCCTGCGCATACTTTACGTTACCGATATTGAAAGCGGCACTCAGGATGTTATGACCTTCAATATTCCCTTTTCGCAGGTGCTGGATGCCAAAGGCATAAGCGACAACTCGGTCAACGAGGTAAGCGTTGAGGTGATGAATTACGATACGGCGCTGAAATCCGAGTATGATGAGAACAGCACCCTTGTCACCCTTGACGCAAAGCTATGCGCGACAGTTATTGCCACCGAGGATTACCTTGTTGAAATGGCTGAGGATGCCTACTCTACTGACTACGAGTTAGAGATGGAAAAGAAGCAATATAGATTTACACATCTCAGGTCGCTGCTGAATGATGATATTCAGGTGAAGAGCGAGCTGAATACCGGCGACTGCGGTATAAGCAGGGTCATAGACATGTGGTGCGACAATATCAACAGTCTTTGGGTGTATGAGAACGGACAGTTTACGGTCAAGGGCAAGGCGGGCTGCTGTATTTTAGCGCTTGACGCTGAGGGCGTACCATATTATGTGGAAAGACCTGTGGATTTTTCCTTTAATCCTGAACTGGGTGTGGATCTTCAGTCACCGGGTGCAAAGATAGAAGTAAAGCCTGCGGGAATGGCATTTCGCATAACAGGGGACAACAGCATTGAGATCAAGCTGGACATGAAGCTTACAGGCAGCGTTATAGAGCAGACGCCCATGAGAGGCATCATAAGTGTTCGCAGCAGTGATGACCGCTGCCGCATGAAGGACAAGACCGCTGCCCTGACTCTGTATTATGCCGAAGAAGGAGAGTCTCTTTGGGATATCGCCTGTGCTTATTGCACCTCAGCGGAGGCTATCAGACTTGAAAACGAGATGACCGAGGATATTATCACTGCCGACGGCATGATACTGATCCCGATGTGACAGGGGAGGAGAGCACAGATGGAAGAAATGAATGTGTACAAGGATATTTCAAAACGAACCAACGGTGATATCTATCTGGGGATCGTGGGTCCTGTCCGTACAGGCAAGTCAACATTTATAAAGCGGTTCATGGATACTTTGGTCATCCCGAACATTGCAGACAGCGAGCAGCGTGAGAGGGCGACCGACGAGCTGCCCCAGTCAGCGGCAGGCAAGACAATAATGACCACCGAGCCGAAATTTATCCCCGAAAATGCGGTGGAGGTCAACCTTGAGGGCAACGCTGTTTTTCATGTGAGGATGATCGACTGTGTAGGCTATATCGTACCGAGCGCTTTGGGCTACATAGAGGACGAAGCGCCTCGTATGGTAAAAACGCCCTGGTTTGAAGATGCGATACCCTTTGACATGGCTGCCGAGATAGGTACCAAGAAGGTCATTACCGACCATTCCACCATCGGACTGGTCATTACCACCGATGGAAGCATCAGCGATATTGCCCGTGAGGAATATGAGGACGCCGAGGAACGGGTGATAAAGGAACTGAAGGATATAAACAAGCCGTTTATTGTGCTGCTGAATGCGGTAGAGCCTCGTTCTAAGGAGGTTTTAGAGCTTTCCTCTCAGTTGAGTGAAAAATACGGTGTGCCGGTAGAGCCGGTGAGCTGTATGGATCTTGATGAGCGTGAGATCAAGCGTATACTTGCGAGGGTGCTTTTTGAGTTCCCTGTGAAAGAGATAAAGGTTGATATGCCGCGCTGGGTGAGCGGGCTTGAAAAGGAACACTGGCTGCGCAGCAGGCTGTTTTCGGTTATACAGAGCAGCGCAAAGAACATCCGCAGGCTGCGAGAGGTGAGTGATGCAGCCGAAAGCATTTCCGGATGCGAATATGTGGTAAGAGCAGAGACCAGTTCGGTCGATCTGGGTTCGGGCAAAGCAAGGCTGAGGGTAGATCTGGAAGGCTCCCTGTTCTATAAAGTGCTTGGCGAAAAGACCGGCTTTGAGATTCAGGACGAGGGCGGCTTGCTTGATGTTATGCTGGAGCTTTCGGGCGTGAAAAAGAAGTACGAGCGTCTGCGTCAGGCCTACGAGGATGTAAACGAGAACGGCTACGGAATCGTGATGCCCACCATGGATGAGCTTACTCTTGAGGACCCCGAAATAATCAAGCAGGGCGGCAGATACGGAGTGCGCCTGAGAGCAAATGCGCCGTCCATTCACATGATGAAAACAACTATTAAAACGGAGATCACCCCGATAGTCGGTTCCGAGCAGCAGTCGGAGGAACTGGTGGGCTATCTGCTGAAGGAGTTCGAGGAGGAGCCTTCAAAGCTCTGGGAGTCAAATATTTTCGGAAAGTCACTGCACGAGCTGGTGAACGAGGGTCTGCAGAACAAGCTGTACCGCATGCCTGCCGACGCCCGCAAGAAAATGAAGGAGACCACCGAGCGCATAATCAACGACGGCTGCAACGGACTGATATGTATTATATTGTGAGCTTAGTAATGTGCTGTCCGAAACTGTTTTTCACGGGAACGGCTTGATTATTTCAAACAAATAGAGTAAAATAAAAGATAATAGACTTTCCCGGAAGTTTCCGGGAAAGTCTGCTATAAAAACCAAAAAGGAAGGCGAGATCATGGCACAGAATCCTGTTGTGACCATCAAAATGAAAGACGGAAAGACCATTAAGGCGGAGCTTTATCCCGACACAGCTCCTAATACGGTGAATAACTTCATCAGCCTTGTCAATTCGGGATATTACAACGGCCTGACTTTCCACAGAGTTATCTACGGCTTTATGATTCAGGGCGGCTGTCCTCAGGGCACCGGCACAGGCGGCCCCGGTTACCACATCAGAGGCGAGTTCTCCAAGAACGGCTTCAACAACAGCATCAAGCACACGGCAGGAGTTCTTTCCATGGCAAGGTCCATGTTCCCGGATTCCGCAGGATCACAGTTTTTCATCATGCACAAGGATGCGCCGCATCTTGACGGTTCATACGCCGCCTTCGGAAAGGTGACAGAGGGCATGGATGTTGTGAACGAGATCGCAGCCTGCGACACCGATTTCAACGACAAGCCCCTCGACCCGCAGGTAATGGAGTCTGTTACCGTTGACACATTCGGCATCACTTATCCCGATCCCGAAAAGGTCTGATTGTCATATCCGCATAACACAAAAGCAGCCGGAAGAGGTCTGGTCCTCCGGCTGCTTATTTTTTGTATAATATATTTGCGTTTAGTCAGATAATTCGCCTATGCAAAGCTCGTCTCTTGCCGAGGTGAGCTTCACCGGCACTACCAGGCCTGTTATGTCGGCTTCTGACCGGACATATACCTGAGTGTAGTTCATGGTGTAGCCCTCATAATAGCCGTCCTTGTTCAGGGTCTCTATAAGTACATTCTCTGTACGTCCGACTTGTGAGGCAAGAAATTCCGCCATGCCGGATCCGGCTGCTTTAGCCATAAGTGCTGCCCTTTCCTTTTTTACTTCCGGACTGATCTGACCCGGAGCCTTGTCGGCAGCGGTGCCTGCTCGTCTGGAATAGGGGAAAATATGTACCCTTGCAAAACCGATCTTCCGAACGAAGCCCACGGATTCTTTGAACTCATCCTCGGTCTCGCCAGGAAAGCCCACCATAACATCGGTGGTTATCGAAGGATTTTCAAACACACTTCGTATATTGCGCACGATCTCCTCATATTCCGAGGCAGTATAGTGCCTGTTCATACGGCGGAGAGTCTCATCGCATCCGCTTTGCAGGGCAAGATGGAACTGCGGACAAAAATTTCTGTACCTTGCAATGGTTTGCAGAGTGTCCATGTCCATTGATTCAGGCTCCAGTGAACCCAGCCTTATCCGGATATCGGAGCTTTCGCAGGCAGCCGCGATGGCATCGGAAAATTTCAGTCCGTTGTCACTTCCGAATGAGCTGAGATTTATGCCGATCAGCACGACCTCTTTATATCCGTTTTTTGCAAATGCTGCGATTTCGCTGCGGATATAGTCAAGTGTGCACGAACGCACACGTCCGCGGGCGTATGGGATGATGCAGTATGAGCAGAACCGGTTGCAGCCGTCCTCAATTTTAAGGTAGGCTCTGGTGCGGTTCATAAAGTCATCTACGAAAAGCGCTTCGTACGGGTCGGATCTTTTATACTGCTCAACAGAGGTGAGTTTTGCGCCCTTTGCAAAGTAGCCTTCCAGTACCGGAACAAGGTCGCCGCGGCGCTTATTTCCCAGAACGATATCGACCTCCGGCAGTCTGTCGCCGCAGTCCGGAAAAGCCTGAGCCATGCAGCCGGTCAGCACTATCACCGATGCGGGATTTTCCCTCCTGAGACGATGTATCAGCTTGACCGCCTTTTGCTCGCTGACCTTCGTAACGGCACAGGAATTTATTACCGAAACGTCTGCCGGTTCGTCCTCGTTTACTATAGTGTATCCGTTTTCGCTCAGTGCACTGAGCATTGCCTGTGTCTCAAACTGATTCACCTTGCAGCCCAGAGTGATAATCTTTACTTTCATATTCTGTCCTCGTTTTACATATCATTATTAAAAGCTGAAAGCTTGTTGTTGCCTTAACCGAATAATAAAAAATAACCCCGGCAAATCGCGGCGGGGCGGTTGAAAATAAATAATCGTATAAAAAATACAGAATCGTTTTGCGGTATATTATGATTTCTGGTTATGGTTTTTAATGAATAATGAATAAAGAATAATGAATAACGAATAATACAGAAACGCCCCTCGGAGCTGCATTATAAATTATTCATTATTCACTATTCATTATTCATTGAGCCCCGGCACATCTTGACGGGGCGTTTCTGGAGATAACGGGAATCGAACCCGTGACCTTTCGAATGCGAACCGAACGCTCTACCATCTGAGCTATACCCCCATTTAGGTATATAATAATACATTCGGGGTGCATTTGTCAACAGAAAAATAGATTTCCTCGGAAACTGGAGAAGTGCCAGATTTCGCAGGATATTTTGTGGCGGACAATGTGTCTCGAACGCCGCTGTACTTTGTGTACTGCAAGTGAGAGACACGCAGTACGGCGCAAAAGAGACAAGAAAGATGGTGCTTCGGAAGTTTC
>JAFTCS010000229.1 GCA_017454565.1 Clostridia bacterium | reverse complement strand
CACGGAAAGGAGGTGCGATCTTGTTCTTTACGACCTTTGCCCTTGTTCTTGAACCGATGATCTCACCGCCGACCTTTATAACATCGGCCTTGCGGATATCCAGACGTACAGAGGAATAGAACTTGAGTGCGCGTCCGCCGGGAGTTGTTTCTGGGTTGCCGAACATAATTCCTACCTTCTCACGGAGCTGGTTAATAAATATCGCCACGCAGTTGACCTTTGAAATGGAGCCTGCAAGCTTTCTGAGAGCCTGTGACATCAGCCTTGCCTGCAGTCCGACATGCGAAGCGCCCATTTCGCCTTCAATTTCCGCCTTAGGTGCAAGAGCCGCAACCGAGTCAACAACTATAACGTCAATCGCGCCCGAACGCACAAGCGCTTCGGTGATCTCAAGGGCATCCTCACCTGTGTCCGGCTGAGAGACCAGCAGTGCGTCTATATCAACGCCCAGCGCCCTTGCGTAAACCGGGTCGAGAGCATGCTCAACGTCGATAAACGCCGCCATACCGCCGTTTTTCTGACCCTCGGCAATGCAGTGCAGGGCAAGCGTAGTCTTACCTGATGATTCGGGACCGTATATTTCGGTTATTCTTCCTCTGGGAAGTCCGCCAATGCCAAGCGCCATGTCAAGTGAAAGCGAGCCTGTCGAGATCGCGTCCACATTCATAGCGGCGTTCTGACCAAGACGCATTACTGCGCCCTTGCCGAACTGCTTTTCTATTTGTGTGAGGGCTGTTTCCAGTGCCTTCATCTTATCAAATGCCATTTTATTCCCGTCCTTTCGTAATGGGCTTCATGTGATGGTTTTATTATACAATTATTTTTTATAAATTGCAATACGCAAAGCCGTTTCCAGATCACGCCTTTGTCCCATATATTACCCTGTCAAGTTCCTGTATATCCTTGACAGTCACAACATCACGGAAACCGTTTTCAAGGAGCAGATCTGTCACCGCCTTAGCCTGACTCTCGCCTATTTCAAGAGTTATACTTCCCCCGCTGCGCAGCTTTTTGCTCCATTTTCGTGCAATGCAGCGGTAAAAGTCCAGACCGTCACTGCCGCCGTCAAGGGCTGTTTCCGGCTCAAACTGAACCTCTCTCTGTAGTGTAGGCACCACATTTGTCTCAATATACGGCGGATTTGAAACAAGCGCGTCAAAGCTCATGTCCTCAAATTCATTGCAGCATAAAAAAATATCGCCTGAAAAAGCCCTGACGTTGTCGGCCTTGTGATAAGCGATATTTTTTTCAAGATATTCAAATGCTGCCTTTTCCTTTTCGACGGCGGTCACTGTGCAGCCCGGAACCTGCTTTGCAAGAGTAACGGCAATTATACCTGTTCCTGCGCAAAGCTCCAGCACCTTGGGGGACGTCCTTTTCCGGAGATCATCAAGGCATGTACGCACACAAACCTCGGTGTCGTCCCTTGGTATAAGTACGCCATGCCCCACAAAGTATTTTCTGTCCATGAAATCCCATTTACCAAGGATATACTGCAGCGGTTCGCCCTTGCAGCGCCTCTCGGCTGCAGCGCTCAGACAGGACTTCTCCTTTTGTGAAAGCTGCCTGTCGCGCTCCTCGTTCATGCGAAACCGCGTCATGCCGAAAAATTCCTCGAACATCAGCCTGACCTCATATCCGGGAGACTCTACCCCCGAAGCCTCAAGCTTTTTGCAAAGCTCATCAAATGCGGCTCTGACAGTCATTTTATCAGATCCTCTCCGTTCTCTGGGATAACGTCCTCCATGGCTTTTATAGCTACCTCGATCATGTCATCCTCAGGTTCCTTTGTGGTAAGGTGCTGCATCCACATTCCCGGAGCCGCGATTATCCTCGTAATTACGTTGTCATGTCTGCCGCATATCCTTATAAGCTCATAGCCTATACCGATAGTAACCGGCAGCAGAGCAAATTTTATGGACGACCTCAGCCACACATCCGTAAACGGGATGAACAGTCCAATAAGTATACCCACCAACAGCATCAGCACAATAAAGCTGGTACCGCACCTGGGATGGAACCTGCTCTGTTTTTTCACGTTTTCGACCGTCAGTTCAAGCTCGTGCTCATAGCAGAAAATGGTCTTGTGCTCGGCGCCGTGGTACTGGAAAACTCTCTTTATATCCTTATTAAGCGTGACCAGCGCCATATATATAAGGAAAAGTATTATCCTCAGTATTCCCTCAAAAGCCGAACGATAGATAATATGGTCGTTCAGCGCCGGAACAGCCGACGCAAGCAGGTTAAAAAGAAGTGTAGGCACGAAGAAAAACACCGCAATACAGAATACGACTGCCAGAACAGTAGCCGCACCCATAATGACACCCACGGCTTTCTCTCCGAAATGCTTGTCAAGCCACTTGTCGAACTTGCTCATTTCCTCCTCCGGCACATCCTCCACTCCGTCCATAGCCTTATCGGCCGACATAAGCAGCGCCTTATTACCTGTAACCAGAGAGTCTATCATTCCGGCCACACCCCTGAGTATCGGCAGCCTGAGAAGCTTATATTTTTTAGTCAGGTTGAGGGGCTGTATCTCTTCAAGCTCGATCTGCCCGTCACTTTTCCTTATGCCCACCGTTGTTTTCAGCGGGCCGCGCATCATTATGCCCTCCATCAGCGCCTGGCCGCCGATAGAGGTTATCTTTTTTGTCTTTTCCCTTTTCATTCTTTCACTCCTTAAATTATGAAAGCGTTAATGAGCAATAGATGTCAGGGGCAAAGCCCCCGAACCCCCAAAGAGTTTCGCTGTCTGCGGACAGTGACCAGGGGCTCTGCCCCATGGACCCCGCAGCCTTTGAAAAGGCTGGCGAAACTTTATTTTTTATCGTTTTTTATCGTTTAATTGAATATTAGTATTATACCTCATCCGGAGATTTATTTGGCAGGGTATCGTTTTTCGGCGGCATAATGGGTATCTTTATCGTTACCGTAGTTCCTTCGTTTTCTACACTGTCGATATCGAGAGTACCCTTGTGCAGCTTGACTATCTCATCAGCTACCGCCAGACCTATGCCCGAACCTCTCACCGTCTGGTTTGCCTTGTAGAACTTCTGCTTTATTTTCGGCAGATGCTCGGCAGGTATACCGCAGCCGTTATCGGCTATAACGATAACAATGTTATCCTCCACCTGCTCAATGCTCACGTTCACCACTCCGCCCTCTGCGGAATATTTAAGAGCATTGTCAATAATGTTTATGAATACCTGTCTTAGTCTGTTCCTGTCGCCAATTACCGGCGGCAATATCTCCGGCTCGTCATAGACAATGTGCTTGTTCTCGGCGTTGGCTCTCTCCCTCTGCATATAGATGGATTCATCCAGCTCGGCAAGAATATCTATCTTATCCATAATGAGCACCATGCGGTCCTGCTGTATCCTTGAAAAGTCAAGCACCTCTTCAACAATTCCGTTGAGTCTTTCGGTCTCTTTTATGATAATGCCTATGCCCTTCTGTACTGTTTTCAGATCACGGAAGCCGTCAAGCTGCATAGTCTCAGCCCAACCCTTTATGGCGGTAAGGGGTGTGCGCAGCTCGTGCGAGACCGATGAAATAAAATCGTTTTTAAGCTTGTCTGCGGTGCCGAGTTCGCCTGCCATATAGTTGATCGTGTCGCAAAGATCGCCTATCTCGTCATCATAGAATTTGTTTATCCTTGCGTCGAAATCACCCTGAGCAATACGCTTTGCGGTGGTGCTTATCTCCTGTACCGGGCGAACGATCGAGCGCAGGAAATATGTACTGGACAGGAAAATAAAGAACAGTATCACCACACCGACAAGACACACAAACGATATGGCTATGAATATCTTCCTGTCTGCTTCCTCAAGTGAAACGACATAGCGGATAGCGCCCACCTGTTCGTTGTTATCGTCATAGATAACTCTGGTGACAGCCATAACATTCTCACCGGAGCTGAGGTTGCCGTGCCAGTCTGCATACTGCTCATCGCTTTTAAGAGCAGCGTTGTAGTCGGGCATGCTCTGCTGATTATCCGGGGCGAATCCCGTAGAGGTTATGACCACCCTGCCCTCTTCGTTTATGACCATAAGCTCCATAAGCTCTTTGTCAGGGAAGTTTTCGACATAAACTCTTGCAGTGCTGGTAAAATCATCTCTGGAGTTGAATATGTTTACCAGTTCAGAAGCACGTCCGTTAAGCACCTGACAAATACCGCGATAATATGAATTCTGTATAACAATGGCGAACGCCACCACCAAAACAAAAAGGATAATCAGAATAACGCCGAAGGTATTAATCAGCCATCTTTTTGTAATTCCTCTCATGTATCTACCTCCTGAAGCGGCGGCAGGATCGTTCCTGAGCTGATCACGCTCAGCCTTCTCCTGCTTCCCACTTATAACCAAGTCCCCATACAGTGACTATATATTTCGGAGATGAAGGCGTATCCTCTATCTTCATGCGCAGTCGGCGGATATTAACGTCCACTATCTTTTCCTCACCGACGTACGCCTCGCCCCACACATATTTGAGGATAGCGCTTCTGTCAAGCGCCTTTCCGGGGTTTGAGAAGAAATGCTCCATTATCTGGAACTCCACCTGTGTAAGCTCGATGAGCCTGCCGTTCTTCATCAGGGAGTGGCTCTTAAGGTTCAGCACGAAAATGCCGGACTGTATTTCTTCCTTGAAGTTGTTTTCCATGCGCATCTCGGCAATGGCAAGACGTCTGTAAAGAGCGTCTACTCTTGCCACCAGCTCGGTAGGACTGAAGGGCTTTGTTATGTAGTCGTCAGCACCCAGCATAAGACCGGATACCTTATCCATTTCCTGAGTCCTTGCAGAGAGCATGATAATGCCTAAATTGCCGTTTTTCTTCCGCAGCTCCTTGCAGACCTGCAGGCCGTCCTTTCCGGGCATCATTATGTCAAGTATTGCAATGTCAAAATTACCGTTGGCAGCCTCATATTTTTCAAGAGCGTCAATGCCGTTTTCGGCTTCGGTCACGGAATACCCTCCGCGCTCAAGGTTTATCACAACAAATTCTCTTATAGCGGTCTCGTCCTCT
>JAFTCS010000228.1 GCA_017454565.1 Clostridia bacterium | reverse complement strand
GTGCGGCTTTTTGGCAATTTTTTTCGCTAACTGCGTCAAAAGAACTTGCCATACGTCAGTATGCCTGCGTCCTTTTTCCTTGTTATCGAGAAAAAATATGCTCAAAAATCCGTACATTTCAGATACTAAACAGGCTCTAAATAACAGGAGGTGTGTTGTATGGAAGCTGATGAGATAAAGGAAGGCTCTCAGGAAAAAGAGACATCATGGCTTGTTTCCATTCTTTTTGAACTTATTGGCGCGGTGTTCTGCGCAATATTTGTGCTGATGCTGTTTCTTGCCTTTTTTTGCAGACAGGTCACAGTTGACGGCGACTCAATGAACGACACACTTCAGAATGAGGACAGGCTTCTTGTGGCATGTATGGGCTACACACCAAAATGCGGAGATATCGTTATTGTGACCCATGGTGCGAATCTGCCCGAAGCGATAGTCAAGAGAGTTATCGCCACGGCAGGACAGACGCTTGAGATAGACTATAATACAGGTGACGTGATAGTTGACGGCGTTCTGCTCAAGGAAAGCTATATCAAGGGCGTTACCCGCGCAACCATTGAAAGCTGGAGCATCCCGAGGGTCATTCCGGAGGGATATGTATTCGTCATGGGCGACAACCGGGAAAATTCCCTGGACAGCCGTTCTTCAAGGGTCGGGCTTATCCCTGTGGAGAATATTATAGGCAGGGTCTTTGCAAGATGGTACCCGTTTGAGAAGCTCAGCGGTATATGACAGATATTGAGGTGAAATAATGGCAAGGAAATCTGAAGAAAACGGAAAAACAGTCAGTGCTGAGATCACTGATGTAAAGGAAGAAAAATTCATGTTTGCAACATTTCTTTATGACTGGGCAGGAACGCTGCTTATAGCATTTGCGGTGCTGCTGCTGGCAATGGCTTTCTTTTGCAGGCAGATAACCGTTAACGGCGACTCTATGAACAACACCCTGCAAAACAAGGACAGGCTGCTGGTGCTCAGCTTCATGTATACTCCCCGGTGCGGAGACATAGTAGTGTGCACCCATGGCGAAAACCTGGATGAGCCTATAATCAAGAGGGTCATTGCTGTCGAGGGTCAGCACCTTGAGATAGACTATATGAACGACAAGGTGATCGTAGACGGAAAGGTGCTTGACGAGGACTACATCAAGGGCATGACCATACGCCTGCCGAATTCCACGCGGATACCCGACGTTATCCCTGAGGGTTATGTTTTTGTAATGGGCGACAACCGCGAGAATTCTCTGGACAGCCGCAGCCGCAAGGTGGGGCTTATCCCTGTGGAGAATATAATAGGCAAGGCGGTTTACAGGATATATCCCTTTGAAAAGTTCGGCGAAGTAGGGTGAGGATATTACCGTTCTGTGACAGAAAATGAAGTTTCCGGAAGCCGAGGATAAGTCCCGGCTTCCTTTTTCTGTTTCACTGATCTCACACAGGAAAAAACCGCACCGCAAGGAGGAAATATGGAAGAACTAAAGTCTATACAATGGTTTCCCGGTCACATGACCAAAACAAAAAGAAAAATAGAATCCCAGCTTAAACTTATCGACGCGGTGGCAGTCCTTCTGGACGCAAGAGTGCCGTATTCAAGCTGTAACCCTGACCTCAGGAGCGTGATAAACAACAAGCCGCGTCTGGTCATACTGAACAAATGCGATATGGCCGACCCTGCGGAAACAAAAAGATGGCTCAATCTTTTCCGCGAAAAGGGCGTTACAGCGACAGCGCTTGACTGCCGTTCCGGAAAGGGCATGAACGGCTTTGTTCCGGCGGTAAGGACAGTTCTCTCGGAAAAGCTTGAAAGCTGGAAAAACAAGGGTATGGCCGGCAGAACCATCAAGGTTATGGTGGTGGGTATCCCGAATGTGGGCAAGTCGTCATTCATTAACCGGCTTGTGGGACAGAACCGCGCAAAGGTAGAGGACAGACCCGGAGTTACCCGCGGCAACCAGTGGTACACAGTAAGCAAGGGTCTTGATCTGCTGGACACTCCGGGTGTGCTGTGGCCGAAATTCGATGATAAGACAGTTGGCGAGAAGCTTGCATATATAGGCTCGGTCAAGGACGATATCCTCGATACGGAGCATCTTGCAGGCAGGCTATTAGAGTACCTGCGCGACAATTTTCCGGAGAGCATCATTGCCCGTTACAAACTGACCGCAGATGAAATTGAGAATGCGCAAGGGTATGAAATTCTTGAGACGGTGGGCAGAAAGCGCGGCATGCTTGTTTCCGGCGGCGAGATAAACATTGAACGCGCCGCCGCGACAGTGCTTGACGAGTTCCGCAACGCCACTCTCGGCAAGATCACTCTTGACAGATCTGCGGAGCACACCGATATAAAGATCTGAGATTATATTCAATTATTGCAATCCAAAATAATAATGTCAAAACTGCACCGACAACACAAAAGTTTCGCTCAAGCCTTTGAAAAGGCTTGCAGGGTGCAGG
>JAFTCS010000227.1 GCA_017454565.1 Clostridia bacterium | reverse complement strand
GTGAATATCCATGTCCAGACTTTTTGCAAGCTCCACCGCACCGAGATTTGACGCCAGCACCTCGTTAATGCCTAACGCCTGAACCTCTTTCAGGCGGCTGTATATTTTGTTCTCTATGCCGAACATTCCGCGGGGAATCTCCACCGCTACGGCAAAGCCTCTGTCCATCAGAGCTTCAAGCTCACTGTCCTTAAGTGTTAAGGGAACGTATATCAGCTCGCTGTCAAGGAAACTGTCAGGGATATCACCGTTTGTAAAGCGCGCCCGGAAATACTTTGGTATACCCTTTCGCTCGCCTGAAAGAACCGGCAGAGAGGTTCCCTTGTATGCAATGGCAGGCTTTTTTGAACGCATTCCGAGCAGGCGGTCAAGAGCGTTTCTCCTGAGAGAATTCAGCTCCAGCGCAGGCATTGAAAGCCCCTCATCGAGTGTAATATCCATCCTGTCGATCCTGAAAGGGGTACCGCCCGTCTTGCAGATATAAGAGCTGCATCTTTCCTCAGTCAAAGGTACTTTTAAAGCAGCTTCCGGCACCGCACCGGTTTCGCTTACAGTGTTGCCGTCATTATCACTGACGATAAGTGCGGCTGCCTCATTCCTGCATACTCTCAGATCGGCACTGACCGGCACCGACTGCCGTTCATCCTTGTACATTGTATGTATGCTGCCGAACACTTTATTCGTAGCCGACATAACATCTTCCTTTGAACGTATGCCGAACATGGAAACGCCCCTTTTGCCGGTATAATAGCCGTCCGTAAATCCCGAACGGGAAAATACCGCTTCAAGACGCTGCATAAGCTCCGGATCTGCCCTGCCGGTGTCAAGACTCTGACGGCAGGCGGCAACGGCGGCGGCAACATATTCCGGCCGCTTCATTCTGCCCTCTATTTTCGCGGATGCCACACCCATAGCGTCAAGCTCCCTCAGATACGGTACCACCGAGCAGTCTTTCAGACTAAGATCGTGCCCCGTTCCGCCGTCAACGGAAAACGGCAGGCGGCATGGCTGCGCGCAGGCTCCCCTGTTACCGCTGCGTCCGCCCAGCATTGCGCTGAAATAGCACTGACCGGAAACGCTCATGCACAGCGCGCCATGCACGAATACCTCAAGCTCGATGGGGCTTTTTGCGGCTATTTCGGCTATCTCGTCACGGCTCAGTTCCCTTGAAAGTACAGCGCGCCTGAAGCCCATGCGGTGCAGAAGCTCTACGCCCTTAATTGTATGCACCGACATCTGCGTAGATGCGTGAAGGCGCATATCCGGCGCGGCTTTCCTGACAAGCGAAACAAGCCCGATATCCTGCATTATGAGCGCGTCAACGTGCATCTCACATGCCTGCTTTATTATGTAAAGAGCCTTTTCAAGCTCGTCATCGCGTACAAGGGTGTTGCATGCCAGATATACCCTCACTCCACGGCCGTGACAGTATCCCACAGCCTCTTTCAGCTCGTCCATATCAAAATTTTTTGCGGATGCCCTTGCGCTAAGCTCGCGCGCCCCAAGATACACCGCATCCGCACCTGTTCTCACTGCGGGCATTATGGTATCGGCCCCGCCCGCAGGCGCCAGTATTTCCATAACATCACTTTCCTTTCCTGAACCTATCACCGGACTTAATGAACCACCCGGAGATCTCAGTTTTTTTGCTCTGTTAAGCGCTGCCTTCCGGTCTCTTTCAATTATCATTTTCTTTTTAACGGCTGCCCTGATAATATCCACTGTAGGAAAGACTATCAGACCAACACCTGCAACGGCTATTACGAACGATGCAAAGTAATCCATGATCTCAAAATCCGATTCATCATCATTATTGTAGACAAACGCCGTCTGTTTTTCACCATATTCATGTGCATTAGGATGAGCGGCTTCTTCCTCTCTGATAAAGGTATACTTCTTTTCGCTGTCAGGATCCATAAACTGCCAGGTCAGCTTATAGGAATAATAGGTCTCATACCTGTCATTTTTGGAATAGTTAAATAGTTAGGGTCGTTTTTGTCTTTCAGCCGTGTCTGCTCTTTCACATCCACCGAGATAAGCTTTGCCTCCGCAGAAAAATGGTGCTTCGCTGTGAAATATCCCATCCACATTATCAGCGCAACAAGCATGGTGATAACTCCTATGCCCATGCAGACAAGGTGCCATATCTGAACCGTTCTTTCACGTGCTGTCTTTTTTATCCAAAATGACCGCTCCTTTCGCATTGATATTCCCCGGACACAGCAGCTCCTAATCCTGCAAATTGGTTTTTCGCCTATATTATAGCACAAATTGTCGCTTTCTTCAACCTGAATCCGTGAAACTAAGAACGGAAAAAGTTCGTTTTCGGGGATTGTCAAGGGGGACTTTTCCGCAAAAGTCCCCATTGACTCGCTCTCCGCAGAGAGCGAAACACTTTTTGCTTCTGCGCTCCGCAAGGGGTGAACCCCAAACCAGTCCGGTGGACGGTTTTGGGGGAGGGGACGCCCTGCGCAAGAGGGCGTTCCCTAC
>JAFTCS010000226.1 GCA_017454565.1 Clostridia bacterium | reverse complement strand
TACAAAATCCACAGAGCGTTAACCGGCAAACAAACAGTTGATTTGTTCCGGCAATACGGTGTATTTGATTATCTCCGGGAGTTTTATGATGTTCTGCACACAACCGGATATCAATATATCAACAATGATATTGACATCTATCTGAAAGCACGAAACGCAACGCTTCCAGCTTAACTGTATAGGTTAAAAGCTACATCACCTGTCTCCAAGCCGGTGATGCTCCTTTAAATGGCAGGAACGGCACAGGGATCGCAGATTACCGAATGAATATGGATCGCCGCCCGCTGAAAGGGGTTTGATATGATGCACCTCTTCAGCGGAGGTTATCTTTCCTTCAAGCAGGCAGTCCTCGCAAAGCGGATGTGCTTCAAAGTACTGCTTGCGGACAGTTCTCCAGCGTTTACTGCTGTATATCTTCTTGCTGTGATCGCTTCGCTGATATCGGTTGTACTTTATGTTTTCACTTGTTTTATGCTGATCGCAGTATTGACCGTCGCACAAATTCGGACAGCCGGGAACACTACACGCTCTTTTCGGTCGTTTCGGCATTTTATCACCTGTAAAAAATAATCTCAGGAGGTTATCACGCATGGAAAAATTCATACCATACGAAAAGCTCTCCAAGAAAAACAAAAGAGAGCTGAACGCAAAGCGCAGGCAGACGTGGTCGATAAGCCCCGTCACCAGAAAGCCCGCGAACCCCAAAGCGTACAACAGACAAAAGGCACGGAAAAGGATTGATTATCCCGATACCGTGTCTTTTGATTTTGTATAAAGAAAGCCTCACAGGGTGTCCTGCAAGGCACTTTTGAGTAATCTTCTACTCTTTTATTATAGCAAAATAATCTTGTGCATTGTCGGGCAAAAGCGGTTATTTTCGGCGCGATTTATATCCTTATGTAATCATCCGGTACTCTTACGTGCTGTAAAGCTCTTCTGTGCCAGCGACGGATGGTACTTTCATCAGCATAAAGGATATCGCCGATCTGCTCCCACTTGTAATTGTGGAGGTAGCGATATCTAAGCACCAGCTGCTCGGCGGAGTCTTCCACAGCATCAATAACCGAGCGTATTTGTTCCTTCAATTCAACAAGCCGGTCTATTTCAGAATTTATTTTTTCTTCCATTTCAACCACACGCTCAAGACCGCGCACAAAAGGGGCTTCGGTAGGATGACTCGCGTTATAATTCGGCTCAAAACTCGGAGAAGAAAGATTGTATGCCATTCTTTTGAGTTTTGAGAGTTCGTCCAAATCGCTTTTTATTCTGACGTCCAGGTAATATGCCTGCCTTAAAAAATCCTTTGCGTTCATATTCTTGATTCCTCCCGTAGTTTATTAATCAGTAACTCGCCGTCAACAGAGGTGAGCGTTTTGTACCAGTCCGAGCGAAAAAACCTCTCCACTTCAGACACTGTCCGTTTTGCGTCTTTGTTCTGAAAGTTCCGGTTCAGTCTCCGCAGAGCTTTGCGGTAGTCCTTCACAGCCTGCAGAATAATGGCGTTTGCCAGGTTTTCATAACCATCCATTTTGTTATCCTCCGAAAAATGATGTGTTTTCAAGGCAGTGTTCGGAGCAGCATTGTGCATCTATATGTAATTGCGTTGATGCATTGTTATCACAGTTCATTGTTTCAGTGCAGGGAACCTTCTATTGCGGCTCGCACCTCGTCTACCGAGCGCACCACCACGGCAGTGCCGCCCGCAGCGAGGATTTTTCTGATGGTCGCTTCCTGCAGTTTCGTGGGCTTGCCGCTTTCGGTCTTGACC
>JAFTCS010000225.1 GCA_017454565.1 Clostridia bacterium | reverse complement strand
TCGGAAGATACAATGGCAATCGCTTCCCAGTCTCTGCTTCCTTCGGAGACGGCCTTTACCATGGCTGTACGTTCTGCGCAAATAGTGCCGCCAAAAGACGAGTTTTCAACATTGCACCCCGTATAGACCTCACCGCTTTTTGCCAGCAGTGCCGCCCCAACGTGAAACTTTGAAAACGGCGCGTAGGAATATTCCAGCATCTCCTGAGCCTTCCTGTATAAATCCCTGTACTTCATTACTATTTCCTTTCGAGTCCCATTGCCGAGAGAACCGTTTCCTCAGCTTCTCTCATCTTTGCCTTTTCCTCCTCCTGCATATGGTCGTAGCCGAGGAGGTGGAAAACGCTGTGTGTAAAGAGATATAAAAGTTCTCTGTCATATGAATGACCAAATTCCTTTGCCTGCTCGTGCGCCCTCTCCTCGCAGATGATAACATCTCCGAGCTCTACAGGCTCACCCTCGGGCAGATCGTCAAAATCCGTATACTGTGGAAATGACAGAACATCGGTCACCGCATCCACGCCGCGATAATCCTTGTTCAGCTGACGTATTTCTTCCGGTGAAACGAGCGAAAGGCTGATTTCAACCTGATCGTCACCCACGTTTGCATACTCCATGCACCTGATTGCCGCATCATACATCTTGGCAATGACTTCAGCATCAGGCATTTTTTCTTCGTCAAATAATAGCTCCAATTTTCTGTTTCTCTCTTTCTGTAGATTTTATATGCTTGGCTGCTGTCGCCATATTAATCTTCATAAAGCTCGTCCGGATTCTTTTCGTAGTAGCGGTCATAGGCACCGATAATTTTCTTTACCATCTCGTGACGTACCACATCCACATCCTTCAGATAGCAAAAGTCTATGCCGTCCACATTCTTTAGAATCTTTGAAGCCTCCACAAGCCCCGAACGTCTGCCGCGCGGCAGGTCTATCTGCGTTACGTCGCCTGTGATAAACATCTTTGAGCCAAAGCCCATTCTGGTGAGGAACATCTTCATCTGTTCTCTGGTGGTGTTCTGGGCTTCGTCGAGAATGATAAAGCTCGAATCGAGCGTACGTCCTCTCATGTAAGCAAGCGGCACCACTTCGATGAACTCTTTTTCCTTCATTTTCAGTGCCGCATCTCTGCCGAGTATGTCGTACAGAGCATCATACAGAGGGCGAAGGTAAGGGTCGACCTTTTCCTGCATGTCGCCCGGCAGGAATCCAAGCCTCTCGCCGGCTTCAACCGCCGGTCTTGTGAGAATAATCTTTTGAACCTGCTTTTGCTTGTAAGCCGAGATTGCCATTGCAACCGCAAGATATGTCTTGCCCGTGCCTGCGGGACCTATGCCGAACACAACATCATGCTTTCTGATACACTCCGCATATTCCCTCTGGCCCAGTGTTTTCGGCTTTATAGGCTTTCCTCTGTGTGTGAAGCAGAGTATATCTTTGTCCATCCTGGTTTCGGTGTAGGAAACACCTTCATCCGCAAGACTGATGACATAGCTGACCTTTTGCTGATCCAGCGGCTCGCCCTTTGACAGTATACCGATAAATTCCTGCAGGATAAACTCTGCCAGAGGTTCATTATCGCCTGTTATGATAAGCTCACCGTCCCTTTGAACTATCTGAACATTGCAGTGCTCTTCGACTGCTTTCAGATTCTCATCGAGATTTCCGAACAGCATTACGACATCAATGGTTTGGTCAATTGCACGTGTGGTCAAATTCCGGTCTCCCTTCTCATAGTTATACATCTACTATTATACCCGATTAATGTGAATATAACAAGTTTACCGATGTTGATACATAGATAAACACATAAATTGCCCCGTGCCCGTTATCGGAAAAACCGATTGCAGTAGCAGCTGCAATAAAAAACAGGAGATTTCTCTCCTGTTTAATATCATTATTCTGTTATGCGAGGAAAGCTTCGA
>JAFTCS010000224.1 GCA_017454565.1 Clostridia bacterium | reverse complement strand
GGTGATGGTGCTCGTCAAGGACATAAGCCGCACCGCCTGACATTCCGGCCGCAAAGTTATTGCCTGTTCTGCCTAAGATAACTGCCGTACCGCCTGTCATATATTCACAGCCGTGTTCGCCTACACCTTCCACAACTGCCACAGCGCCGGAGTTCCTTACACAGAAGCGTTCTCCGGCAACACCGTTGATGAATGCTTTGCCGCTTGTTGCCCCGTAAAGCGCTACGTTGCCGACAATGATATTTTCTTCGGCCTTGAACTTGGAGTTTTCGGGGGGATAGACGATCAGCTTGCCGCCGGAGAGTCCCTTGCCGAAATAGTCGTTGCTGTCGCCCTTGAGTTCCAGCGTCAGACCCTTGGGGATAAATGCGCCGAAGCTCTGACCGCCCGAACCGCTGCAGATAACCTTGTATGTATCGTCTGGCAGGGTATCGCCATGCTTTACGGTGATCTCCGAGCCGAAAGCGGTACCGAGAGAACGGTCGGTATTCTTTATGTCTATTTCTATCGTTTTCGGTTCGCCTGTACGGAGAGCTTTGTTGAATTTCTTGATAAGAACCTTTTCGTCAACGGTTTCTGACAGACCGAAATCATAGAGTGACTTTTCATTGTAGTTGATTTTTTCGCCGGCATACTCGCTGTTCAGAATGAGAGACAGGTCTATCTTCTTTTCACGGGGGTCATTGCTGTCTTTCCTTTTCAGCAGATCTGTTCTGCCTACAAGCTCATCAACTGTTCTGATACCTAACTTTGACATATACTCTCTCAGCTCATTGGCTACAAAGTACATGAAGTTTATCACATATTCCGGTTTGCCTGCAAAGCGCTTGCGAAGCTCCGGGTTCTGAGTAGCCACACCAAAGGGACAGCTGTCAAGGTTGCATACACGCATCATGGCACAGCCTAAGGTTATAAGGGGAGCTGTAGCAAAGCCGAATTCCTCTGCGCCCAGCATGGCGGCTACGGCAACGTCTCTGCCTGTCATAAGTTTGCCGTCGGTTTCAATAACGACCTTGTCTCTCAGTCCGTTTAGGATAAGGGTCTGATGAGCCTCTGCAAGACCAAGCTCCCAGGGCAGACCTGCGTTATATATCGAGCTTCCGGGAGCGGCTCCCGTGCCGCCGTCATGTCCGGAAATGAGGATAACTCCTGCGCCTGCCTTTGCAACGCCTGCCGCAACTGTGCCTACTCCGGCTTCCGATACTAACTTGACGGAGATACGTGCCTTCTTGTTGGCATTTTTCAGGTCGTAGATGAGCTGTGCCAGGTCCTCGATAGAATAGATATCGTGGTGCGGGGGAGGGGAGATAAGAGAAACGCCGGGTGTTGAATGTCTTGTTTTTGCGATCCACGGATATACCTTGTTTCCCGGCAGATGACCGCCTTCGCCGGGCTTTGCGCCCTGAGCCATTTTTATCTGTATCTCGTCGGCTGAATTCAGGTATTCCGATGTAACGCCGAAGCGTCCGCTTGCCACCTGCTTTATTGCGGAACAGCGGTTTTCAGCAGTGCCTTTTGTCTGTAAGCGTTCGGGACTTTCGCCGCCCTCGCCGGAATTTGACTTGCCGCCGATTTTGTTCATGGCAAGAGCGAGGTTCTCATGGGCTTCCTGAGAGATAGAGCCGTAGGACATAGCACCTGTCTTGAAGCGCTTAACTATAGAATCAGCGCTTTCTACCTCTTCAATGGGAACGGGTGTTTCCGCATAATTAAAGTCAAGCAGTCCGCGGATATTTACAGGTGACATCTTTTCGTTGAGCATAGAAGAGTACTGTTTGTACAGATCATAATTATTTGTCCTTGCGGCAGTCTGGAGAGCGTGTATGGTACATGGGTTGTAGAGGTGTTCTTCCTTGCCGCTTCTTATCTTGTGCTGACCTCCCGAAAGAAGCTCGGAGGATGTTCCGAGACCCAGCGGGTCAAAAGCGGCGGTATGCAGTCTGTCGACATTGTTTTCGATATCTTCAAGGGTGATGCCGCCTATCCTGCTGACAGTGCCCGTAAAGTATTCGTCGATAAGCTCCTTGCTCAGTCCTACCGCTTCAAAGTTCTTGGAGCCCTGATATGACTGTAATGTGGAAATACCCATTTTAGAAGCGATCTTGACAATTCCGTGAAGGATTGCGTCATTGTAATCGTTGACAGCGGCATAATAGTCCTTGTCAAGAAACTCGTCGTGAATCAGCTCGTGTATGGTCTCGATTGCAAGATAGGGGTTGACGGCACTTGCGCCGTAAGCTAAAAGCGCCGCAAAATGATTGACTGCTCTGGGCTCGCCGCTTTCAAGAACGATGGAGAGTGAAGTTCTTCTTTTTGTTGCGACAAGATACTGGTGCAGAGCCGATACCGCAAGCAGAGAGGGGATGGCAAGGCGGTTCTCGTCAACGCCCCTGTCGGAGAGAATAAGTATATTCGCACCGTTGTTGTATGCCTTGTCTGCTTCAATAAACAGCCGCTTTATAGCCTTGGAAAGCCTTGTGTTCTTGTAGTAGAGAATGGGTATCACTGCGGTCTTGAAGCCCGAAATATTCATTTTTTTGAGTTTAAGCATACCTGTTGAGGTGAGTATCGGGTTGACTACCTTGATGACCTTGCAGTTATCAGGCTTTTCTTCAAGCAGGTTTCCGTCCTCGCCGATGTAGATAGTGGTGGAGGTGACGATCTCCTCACGGATAGCATCTATCGGCGGATTTGTGACCTGAGCGAAATTCTGCTTGAAGTAGTCAAACAGCGGCACAGGCTGCTTTGAAAGCACCGCAAGGGGCTTGTCGCTGCCCATAGCGGCGATAGGCTCCTTACCGTCCTTTGCCATTGGGAGGATCGTATTCATAACGTCCTCATAGGTATAGCCGAAGGCTTTCTGCAGCTTTCTCTTTTCGGCTCTGGGGTGTTCCTCAACCTTTGCGTTGGGAACTTTCAGGTATTTCAGTCTTATGAGATTTGCGTCCAGCCATTCGCCGTAGGGCTGGCGGGAAGCGTAGTATGCCTTTATTTCATCATCGTCTATGAGTCTGCCCTGAACGGTATCCACAAGGAGCATCTTTCCGGGGTGGAGTCTTTCCTTGCAGACTATCTTCTCAGCCGGTACGGGCAGAGCGCCGACCTCTGAGGACAATATAAGGTTATCGTCATCGGTAATATAGTAGCGTGAGGGTCTCAGTCCGTTTCTGTCAAGGACTGCACCCATGATATCGCCGTCAGAAAAAACAATAGAAGCAGGACCGTCCCAAGGCTCCATCATAGTTGCATAATATTGATAGAAGTCACGCTTTTTCTGACTCATGGCGTGGTTGTTGTCCCAGGGTTCGGGAATGGTTATCATTACGGCAAGGGGCAGATCCATACCGCTCATCATAAGAAATTCAAGGGTGTTGTCCAGTCTTGCGGAGTCTGAGCCGTTCACATTTATGGCAGGGAGTATCTTGTACATATCGTTTTTCAGCGCCTCGCAGGTCATGCTCTCCTCACGGGCGAGCATCTTATCCGCATTGCCCGTGATGGTGTTGATCTCGCCGTTGTGGACAATGAAACGGTTGGGGTGAGCCTTCTGCCAGCTGGGGTTGGTATTTGTTGAAAAACGGGAATGCACCATAGCGATGGCGGAGGTGAAATCCTTGCTCTGGTGGTCGGTGTAGAAGCGTCTGAGCTCGTCCACCAGAAACATTCCCTTGTATACGATAGTGCGTGATGACAGTGAGCAGACATAGGTGT
>JAFTCS010000223.1 GCA_017454565.1 Clostridia bacterium | reverse complement strand
TTGAGTATGTTAAAATGAAAAGTGGTATGTATGAACAGGATAAAACTTTTTATAAGCGTTTTTAAATGTCCGGCGGAAAAACCGGGTGATATGCTTTTCCCCGTCTCGGCGGGAGCGGGCTTGTATTCCGGCAATGACCCGAAGCTTGAGCTTTGCGATGATGCGGGTGAGAATATCTCGGAAAAGAATCCGGGCTACTGTGAGCTGACTGTGCAGTATTGGGCATGGAAGAACTGTGACTTTGACTTTGGCGGCATTATGCACCAGAGAAGATATTTCGATTTTTCAAATACTTCTCCGTATTCCGCAGACAACAACAGACGTTCTAAAAAGCCCTACCGCATTTTTGATGAGCCTGACGCCGATACCTTGAAAAAGCTGGGGTACGACTATAAAACGGTCAGCGGTCTTATGAAAAAATACCGCATTATAGCACCGCTGAGCGAAAACATCTATCAGTCTGTCTCAAGCTATTACAACAGGAACGACAGAAAGGAACATGATGATCTTTCACTGCTTTGCAGTGTGATAGACGGCCTGTATCCGGATTATTCCGAAAGTGCGGCGCGGTATCTCGGACAGAACTTTTCATACTTCTGCAATATGTTCATAATGGACAGGGAGCTTTTTTGCTCTTACAGCAAGTGGCTGTTTGATATCCTGTCTGAGTACGACAGGCGCAAGCCGGAAAAATACTTTTATCCCCGTGAGCAGGGAAAGCTTGCGGAAAGGCTTTTCGGAATATACATGACATACCTGAAAACAAATACAGACATACCCTGGGCGGAGCTTCCAAGAGCCCATTTTGCATCGGTAGGCGGAGCCACTATGAAAAACCTTTCATTTGACAAGAGACTGTACAGGTTTTGCCCGCCCGGTTCCCTCAGAAGGGGTATCCTGAGAAAGCTCAGGAGATGAATCGTTCTTTGCGGGTGTCCAGTGGACACCTCTGCCGGAGACACAAGCACCGACCGAACACAGTGAAACAGGTACCCTTAGGGTGCTTTGCAAACAAAAAAATAAAGGAGTGGATATCACAATGTACGATTATCTGATAGTAGGCGCAGGACTTTTCGGTTCTGTCTTCGCCTACGAGGCAAACAAGAGAGGCAAGAAGGTCCTTGTTATCGACAAGAGAGATCACGTTGCCGGAAACATTTACTGCGAGAAGATCGAGGGCATCAATGTCCATAAGTACGGCGCCCACATTTTCCATACCAATGACAAAAAGGTCTGGGACTATATCAATCAGTTTGCTGAATTCAATAATTACATCAACTCACCTATCGCGGTCTACAAGGACGAGCTTTATAATCTGCCCTTCAATATGAACACCTTCAGCCGCATGTGGAACATCAAGACTCCCGCTGAGGCTAAAAAGATCATTGCTGACCAGATCGCAGACCTGAACATCACCGACCCTCAGAACCTTGAGGAACAGGCTCTCAGTCTTGCTGGCCGCGACGTATACGAAAAGCTTGTAAAGGGCTACACCGAGAAGCAGTGGGGACGTTCCTGCACCGAACTGCCGGCGTTTATCATCAAGAGACTTCCCCTGCGCTTTACCTACGACAACAACTATTTCAACGCAAGATATCAGGGCATTCCTATGGGCGGCTACACGGCTATCGTTGAGAAGATGCTTGAGGGCATTGAGGTGCTCACCGGTACAGACTACTTTGATTGGATAAAGGACAACGCCGACAAGGTGAAAAAGACCGTGTTCACAGGGCAGATCGACCGGTTCTTTGATTACAAGTTAGGTGTTCTCGAATACCGTTCCGTTCGCTTTGAGACTGAGGTCCTTGATACAGACAACTATCAGGGCAACGCGGTGGTGAATTACACCGAGAGAGAGGTTCCATATACAAGGATAATCGAGCACAAGCACTTTGAGTTCGGCACACAGCCCAAGACCGTTATCTCCAGAGAGTATTCATCCGAGTGGAAACCGGGTGTAGAGCCGTATTATCCCGTAAACAACGATAAGAACAACAAGCTTTATGAGGAGTACAGAAAGCTTGCCGATGAGACCCCGGATGTTATATTCGGCGGCCGTCTTGGTCACTACAAATATTACGACATGGATAAGGTAATAGACGTTGCCCTTGCCGCAGTAGCAGAGGAATTCGGTGACTGATAAAATTATCTTATTCCGGAGAACGATCAATGAATGAAACACTGACCGTACTTCGCAGTATAATATTTCCGCGAAAGGAAATATGTGAGAAAACGGAGCTGTATTTCCGCTCAGGCGGCGGCTCCGTCAATTACTGCGAACAGAGATCAGAACTGAATATCAGCGGCACTGCCCTTTTTGATACATATTTCAATTCTCTGCCGCTTGCCCATACTCTCGTATACTGCAAGCTTTCATCACTTTATTTAAGGCTGAAGGTCTGCGGTTTATTTGTTGTGCGTGTTTTCGGCGTCAGTCATCCGGACGGCGGGATAAAGAATACTCTTGTTTATGAGAAAAGCATAGGAAGCGGCGGGGCAGACAGTCCGGCGTATGAATTTACTGCCGACCTTACGGACATTCTTGGCACCGGATATTCCCACCTGTATTTTACTCTCAGCTCGGAAAACGGCACTCTGTACGGGGGAGAATACCTTTGCGCCGGCGAAAATATGAATAATGTGAGTATCGCTGCGGTGATATGCACCTATAAGCGCGAAAGGTTCCTGCTGCGAAACCATAGTGAGATATGCTCTTATCTCGCT
>JAFTCS010000222.1 GCA_017454565.1 Clostridia bacterium | reverse complement strand
GTGTCCGGTGGAGACCTCTGCGCAGCAGAAGCACCGACCGAGCCGACAGGCGAGACTCAGAGCCCCTCGTGGGAGGTTCGGAGGGGTGCGGGTGTCCGGTGGAGACCTCTGCGCAGCAGAAGCACCGACCGAGCCGACAGACGAGACTCAACGCCCTCTGACTTTTCAGGCTCTCTAAATATTGTATTAAAAGGAGTGTTTTTATGTACAGAGATATCTGGGAGCGTCTGCATTTTGCCGACAGACCCGTTATAATATACGGAACAGGCAATGGTGCAGATAAGGTGCTGAACGAGATGGCGAAAAAATCCATTTCACCTGTGGGCATTATGGCAAGTGACGGCTTTGTGCGCGGGCAGAGTTTCCGGGGATACACGGTAAAGAGTCTTTCGGAGCATCTGAAAGAGTTCAGTGATCCCATAATTATCATAGCATTCGGTTCACAGCGCAGTGATGTCATAGACAATATTCTTGAGATTGCCGGAAAGCATACAGTGCTTTGTGCAGACGTACCGGTCTACGGCGATAATATCTTCGATGCTGAATTCTGTGACGGGCATTATACTGAGCTTGAAAAGCTGCGCGGCATTCTTGCTGATGACCATTCACGCAGGGTACTGGACGGAGTGCTGGATTTCAGACTTCATGGGGAGCTGCCATCGCTTACCGGTATATTTTCAGATAAAGACGAAGCGTTTGAGAATATTCTCAGGCTTGGCGATAATGAGAGCTATCTTGACCTTGGTGCATACAGAGGCGATACTATTGAAGAATTTCTGCGCTATACCTGCGGGAAATATTCTCACATTACAGCCTTGGAGCCTGATGTGAAAACCTATAGAAAGCTGTGTGAATATGCCGGCAGTTTCCAAAGGACACAGCTTTTCAATATGGGGATATGGTCGCAGGATGATGACCTGATATTCAACTCCGCACTTGGCAGGGGTTCGTCCATAGATGGATTTGCTGTTTCTTCTGAGGGGGCTGCCTGCCGCCGGAACGACACACGGGCGCTTGCTGTGACCTGTATTGATACTCTGTATAAACGGCGCCGGCTTACATACCTGAAAATGGACGTTGAGGGTGCGGAAGAGAGGGCGATACTTGGCGGTGCTATGGTCATAGCCCGCGACAAGCCGAAGCTGAACATTGCGCTCTATCACCGCAGCGAGGATATTTTCAAGCTGCCGCTGATGATACATACAATACAGCCGGACTACAGACTGTATCTCAGGCAGCACCCGCATATACCTGACTGGGATCTGAATCTGTACGCGAAATAATTCCATAGCGCAAAAAAATCAAGGGGTGTCAGGAGCATAAGCTCTCCGACACCCCAAAAGTGTTTTTATGAATCCGCTTCGTCTATCATTTTCAGCATTACATCGCATATCTCAGGGTCAAGCTGGGTACCCTTGGCGTTTGTTATCTCCTTTTTGGCCTCTTTCATGGTCAGCGGCTCGCGGTACGTCCTTATTGATGTCATGGCGTCAAACACGTCGGCAACCGAGATTATTCTTACCTCCAGAGGAATTTCATCTCCTTTAAGCCCGTCCGGATATCCTTTGCCGTCAAAGCGCTCATGGTGCCATCTTGCACCGTAATAAAGGGTCGGCATGACGGTAACGTGCCTGAGTACGTCCTCTCCGATAATTGGGTGAGACTTTATAAGCTCATATTCATCGCGGGTGAGCTTTTCCGTTTTGTTGATAATAGTGTCTGAAATGCCTATTTTGCCGACGTCGTGCAGCATGCCCATATAGTAGATCCTGCGCAGATCATCGTCCTTCATGCCCATGCGGCGGGCTATCTCACGAGAATACTCAGCCACACGGTAGGAATGTCCCTTTGTGTAGGGGTCCTTTGCATCAACAGCTTCGGCGAGAGTTGTGACTATCTGAATGCTGAACTGAGCCTCCATTTCTATCTGCCTTTTCTGCTCCTCAATGATCTTATCCATATATATCTGCGACTGGAAGAACATATAATAGAAAATAAGTACCGCAGTTATAGCCGTGCGCAGAACGATGGTGTTTCCAAAGACGGATTCCGCTACAACGGCGACAATAATTATCATGGTTATCTCGATGATGAGCGTTCGCTCGAATTTGTTTGTTTTGCCCTTGTGCGTGAAAGAAAGGATTATCATTGCAAGCAGGTAGATCACCATTATTATGTGCGGCGTCCATCCTAAAATTCCGCGGTGAAAAACCTTCATGTCATCATAGGAATAGGCAATGTCGGTGAAAAAGGCCGAAAACGATGATATTGCACACACGATAACAGGGCAAAACAGCGGGAGCCTTATCCTTTTGCGGTTGTCGCGCCTTATGATGATGGAAATAAGCATATACAGCAGCACCGGACGCAGGGTGTATCCAAGAGCAGTTACCAGCGTGAGCCATTCTTTTGCACAGTCGGTAAGGGGAAGCAGAAGCTCCAGATTATACAGCATATCTTCCAGCAAAATAAACACTGCCAGACGGTAAAACAGGACTTTGATATCCTTTTCCATGCGGGAATTCTTCCACAGGAATATAAGCACAAAACAAATGCCGATGACCGGGAAAAAATTAATTGAAAAAAAATCTATATTCATAAACGGTCCGCCTTTAATAAATCTACATGGTAATTATATCATTTTATGTCAGAATTAGCAACAGTAAATATAAACAATAAACAATTAATATTCTATTGCAGCAAAATGTATGATTATTTCTATATGGAATCTTACATTTTGACATATAAAGGCTGAGGATATCCGTATCATAATAAAATCCTTTGCATATCTATTAAGGAACAGTGCAGGGAGGATGAAAGCATGAGAAAGCAATATATGTCTTCTGACGATGACCTTTTTGAAGATGAGTTTCAGAGTGAAAGTGACCTTACCGATGAAGAGTTTCCGCACGTTAAAAAGCCGTCATTTGCAAGAGGTCAGCTTCTGACAATCACAAGGGTGATATTATGCCTGCTGTTGGTGGGCTTTGCCTTTGCCGCAAGAGCTGTCGGCGGCGGATTTTATGCGTCAACGGCAAGCTGGTATTTTGACCGGTTCAACAGTTCCGTGTTTACTGAGGGAAAGAACCGGAACACCGTGTTCCGTGACGAAGCAAGCATTACCGAGACCAGCCTTGCAACACCCGACAGCGGCTCAGACGGGAGCACCACTCCGGCTCTGCCGCTTGCTAAGGGAACAATAACCTCACCCTATGGTCAGCGCGAATACAACGGTGAACAGCAGTTTCATAAGGGGGTAGACATTGCTGCTGACAGAAGCAGCGAGATCATGGCGGTGTTTGACGGCGAGGTCACCGTTGCAGAGAACGACCCGTCATACGGGAATTATATTGTGCTGGCGCATCAGGACGGCAGCAAGACCCTGTATGCCCACTGCGAAAAGCTTCTGGTCAGCAAGGGCGAAAACGTAAAGGCAGGCAGCCCTATTGCGCTTGTGGGGTCTACCGGAGACGCAGACGGGTGCCATCTGCATCTGGAGCTTATCCGCGACGATAAAAATGCGGATCCGTCTGCGCTTTTAGGGGACAGTTACAAATGAGGCTGCCGTTGGGCAGGTTCACTCTTGTGGTGAGCTATCCGCTGGTGTGCATAATGACGGCAGTGATGATACTTGACCGTTCGTGTCTGGTGGTGCTTTGCTTTTTAGCCGCGCTCATGCACGAAACAGGACATCTTGCGGCTCTTGCACACTTCCATGCCGCGCCGGATACCATAAAGCTCACCCTTTTCGACGTTGCCATAATCGACAATAAAAAAGCCCTGAGAAAGGCGTCTCAGGAGCTTGTGGTAATACTTGCCGGCGTGAGCGTGAACTTCATTTCAGCGGCAATAGCGTATTCCGTGTATTCGTGTCTGGGCGGACAGGAGCTTTTGGTGTTTTCACAGGCACACCTGACGCTCGGGCTGTTCAATTCATTGCCGGTATACAGTCTGGACGGCGGACAGGCGCTTTCGCTGCTGCTGGAAAAACGTTTTTCTCCGGGAAAAGCCGATAGGATCATTATGGCCGTGTCCCTTGTATTCCTGTTTCCGATGGCGCTGTGGGGGTTCCTTATACTGTTTCAGACGAGATATAATTTTACTCTGCTGCTTGCGTCCGTATGGCTTATAGCCGAGACTCTGCGCAGATAGCTGTGTAGGGAACTCGCAGTCGGTTTCAGTTTAGCCTGAATCCGTGAAACTCTGAAAATGATAAACAGCGTTTTCGGTGGGGCGCGGGTCTCCGGTGGAGACCTCTGCGCAGCAGAAGCGCCGACCGAGCCGACAGGCGAGACCCAGTGTCACGCCGGCCGGCGGCAGAAACTCTTAAAAGCAAAAAATGACTATATCTTTATGCGGTTGCCCTGCTTTCTTTTGCGCTTTTATTGACAAACTCTCTCAATGGTTTATAATATAATTAAGAAATTGCGGCAGAATAGAAACAGAAAGGATGATAAAAATGGCAAATGTGGTTTATATGACACATCCGCTGATAAGGCATAAGATCACCAAGCTGCGCGACGTGAATACGGGTACGCTTGAGTTCCGCAAGCTGGTGGAGGAGATCGCAATGCTGATGGGCTACGAGGCGCTCAGCGATCTGAACACCATGGATATAGAGGTAAATACCCCCATAGAAAAAACCATCCAGCCTGTGCTGGGCGGAAAAAAGCCGGCAGTCGTGCCTATTCTCAGGGCGGGGCTCGGCATGGTCGGCGGCATACTGGCTCTTGTGCCTACTGCAAAGATAGGTCACATAGGTATGCGCCGTGACGAAAAGACCCATAAGCCGACGGCATATTACTGCAATCTTCCGGATGCGATCGAGGAGAGACTTATCATTGTTGTTGACCCGATGCTTGCCACAGGCGGTTCGCTTACCGACGCCGTTACCGAGATAAAGAAACGCGGCGGCAAGAGCATAAAGTGCATGTGCATAATCGCTGCCCCGGAGGGTGTTAAGACATTTACCGAAGCCCATCCGGATGTTACGCTCTATGTCGGTTCACTTGACCGCTGCCTGAATAACGATGCCTATATCTGTCCCGGTCTTGGTGACGCAGGCGACAGGATATTCGGCACAAAGGCATAATGTCTGTGCAGCCGTACAATACTCAGGAGTGTGGAGTTGTTCGGTTGTGGCCGAGACACTGCAGAAGTATCAATCGGGTCGGCAGGCAGGATCAGAGCTTTGACATTTAATGCACTTATTAAGTTGGATTGCAATAAAAGGCACAGCTCCCATCCGGGTGCCGTGCCTTTTGTGTTGTCTTTATACCTGAATCCGTGAAATGCTGAAAAGGATAAACAGCGTTTTCGGTCGGCGAGACCTCCCCCTGCTAACGGTTTGAAAATAAAGTAACCCGCCGCCGAAAGTCGGCGAAAATGCACCCATTGGGTGATACTCAAAGAATAAATCTTTTAATTGTAATGCTCTGTTTATCCTGTTTTCGGCTATTTTTCTATTTGAGTTTCACGGATTCAGGCTTATTTGAGAGAAACATTATTGTTTAGCTGTTTTTCATTTTAATGCGCTGGTAGAACGGTGCTGCGTTTTCGCAGGCCGCCCTGCCGATATCGCTGTTGTAGGCTACGAAATTCAACGGCATTCCTCCCGTGAGAGGCCCTACCTGCTGGGCTATATTCTGGAAAACTGCGGTGTTCGTGCCGGTAAAGTCAACAATGACCAGATAGCTGCTCTTTCCTTCGCGGCGCATTCCTTTAAGATAAGCATTGTTTATGCCCTGTACCCTGTCAAAGCACTCCTGCAGCTTCATCATCATGGGTGCGGGTGGGTCGTTGATGGGGAAGAAACCCATCTGATCGGTCTTTTTCTTCTCTTCGGGGGTGTCAAAGCGCTTGCGTATGGTCTCGACCGTAGTTTTGTCAAGCAGCATGTTGAAGCCCAGCGGGTTTATGGAAACAAATTCGCCGTTGACGCAGAAGGTCTCTATATCGCTGAAGGTAACGATATTACCGCAGCATATCTTTTCACGGTCGTATTTGCCAAGCTCTACCCAATCGGTGAACACCGGAATGTAACACTTTCCGTCGGAACGGCGGATCACCGCCAATTTTATAGCTGCACCGCCTACCGAGATCGGGCGCAGTGTAAGACCCTTTGGCGCGGTATCACCGAAAACGATGGGCAGGAGATATCTTGCGTTGAATATCTCACGCATAAGGTTGTTTTCTGCGTTGGGGTTAGGCTCGTCCATGTTCATGCACTGGAAGAAAATGTTTGCGCACTTCATCATGGAGGGGTTCAGCAGAGGACGCTCAGCTTCGGGAATAGAAGAAAAGTCCGGACGCTTGATAATGTCAAGCAGGTCTATTACAATGAACGTCTGACCGTTGTCGATTATGACCTGCTCTATCCCGTTGCGGAAAAAGTCGCTGAACATTGGCACACGGGTGCGGCTGTCGCTTTCGAGAGGGCGTATGATTATTTTTTTGGTCTGAAGATAGGCGGCAAATGCCTCGCAGAACTGCAGCTCCGAAAAAATGTATGCAGTAGGTATGCCGTTGAAATACTCAACATAATGGTTCCTTGTAATGGTGGAATAAGCGATCCAGAGCTTGTCCTTTTTTTTAAGCTCTTCGATGATCTTCTGCATGAATTCCTTGTTCTGCGTTTTTGCGAACTGCTTTATCAGCTCCTGTATATTGTTCATAGAGCAAAGCCCCCGTTCCGTTGTAGTAAAATATTCATAACAATATTATATTATTCAGTAAAATATTTGTCAATATTGTTTTGTGATGTAAAAATATTTTGAGACTTTTTATTTCTGAATTTTGTTGTTGCATATCCTGTAAAATTTGATATAATAATAGGATAGGAAAACGCAAATTATATGGGATACTGCTGCGGCATCCCATGAAAAAGGATGGATCAATATGTCAAAAACTGTAAGAACAAGATTCGCACCCAGTCCGACGGGCTTTATGCACGTTGGCAACCTGCGTACTGCGCTTTATGAGTATCTGGTGGCAAAGTCGCTCGGCGGCACCTTTGTGCTGCGTATAGAGGACACCGATCAGGAGCGTCAGGTAGAGGGTGCTGTGGATATAATCTATAATACTCTGAAAAGAGCCGGACTTATCCATGATGAGGGTCCGGACATCGGCGGAGAATACGGCCCGTATGTGCAGAGCGAGAGAAGGGATATGTACCTGCCATACGCCAAAAAGCTCATTGAGATGGATCAGGCATACTATTGCTTCTGCACAAAGGAGAGGCTCGACATGCTGCGCGAGAATTCCGACGAACCCGGTGCGGGCTACGACAGACATTGCCGCGATCTTCCGAAGGAAGAGGTAGAAAAGAATCTTGCGGCCGGCATGCCCTATGTTATCAGACAGAAGATGCCGCTTGAAGGCTCCACCACCTTTGAGGATGCCGTATATGGCTCCATCACCGTGGATAACAGTGAGCTTCAGGATCAGATACTCATAAAGGCTGACGGCTTCCCCACATACAACTTTGCAAATGTAATAGACGACCACACCATGAACATAACCCACGTTGTACGCGGCAGTGAGTACCTTTCTTCAACACCTAAATACAACCTGCTCTATAAAGCCTTTGGCTGGGAAATTCCTACCTACATACACCTTCCGCTTATCATGGGCAAAAACGATGACGGTACCATATCAAAGCTTTCAAAGCGTCACGGCGCCACAAGCTTCGAGGATCTGGTGGCAGCGGGCTATCTGCCGGAAGCGATCATCAATTATATAGCTCTCTTAGGCTGGGCGCCAAAGGATAATAAGGAGATGTTCACACTTGCCGAGCTGGCGGAGAACTTCTCCATTGACGGCATCAGCAAGTCGCCGGCTGTATTTGACTATGACAAGCTTGACTGGTTCAACAGCGAGTACATCAAGGCAATGACGGTTGAGGAATTTGCAGCAGTTGCCGAGCCGTATTTCAAAAAGGCTCTTGGCGATATGCAGTACGACAGCATAAAGCTTGCGTCCATTCTGCAGCAGAGAACGGTAAAGCTTACCGAGATACCCGAAAAGATAGCCTTCTTTGCTCAGCAGCCGGACTATGATGTTTCGCTCTTTGTGAACAAGAAGAGCAAGACAACACTTGAAAACTCACCGTCTCTGCTGAAAGCAGGAGTGGAAGCTCTTGAAACCCTTG
>JAFTCS010000221.1 GCA_017454565.1 Clostridia bacterium | reverse complement strand
TTTAAGCCCGGCAAGGGGATGAATTGAAAAACAGTCCGGTGGACTGTTTTTCAAGAGGGGAAGCCCTGCAAGGGCGTCCCCTGCTTTTGGTTCCGGCAAATTTACACCCCGCCGAGCAGGCGGGCAGAACGCACCCATTGGTTGATGATCAAAGTATCAAACTTTTGATCGTAAAGCTCTGTTTTTCCTGATTTCAGCTATTTTTGCTATTTGAGTTTCACGGATTCAGGTTTTTACATTATAATATGTAAATTCTGTTTATCCTGTCGGAACCGGTATGTACGTCAGATACCTAGATATTTGTTCCAGAACTTGATGTCCATAAGCTCGTTCTGGCGGTTGTAATATGACCTGACAGTCTTGCGGTATTTCCACCTTGATTTCAGGTCGATCTTCCACAGCTTGTAAAGCAGACGCAGGGTCTCTTTGATGCTCTTTTCGGTAACAAAGGCCTTCCTGCTGCAATAGTCATAATTAAGCGCCCTGTGCACACGGTAGAAGTTTACCGGTCTTGCGGTAAAGGTAGGCGCAACCACAGGCATTTCGTTGGCAGCTATCTTTTTGCAGGGCAGCATTATACCGTTGGCGGTGAATTTTCTCCAGGCTCTTGTTCTCCTTTTTGGTTCGGGCATCCTGCATGCCTGCTCGTATGCAGGGTAGCTGAACGGTACCGAAAGCTCGTTTATATCCTGAAGCTTATAGCCCCTGCCCATTACGCTTTTGTGCAGACCCTCGCCGTCCTGAGCCATCAGCCAGTCTATGCCGTTGTAGAAGTCGTTTACACCGTCCATGAGCAGCTCGGCGTTCTTGTAGCGGTAGTATACGATCTCGCGCTTTACCTGCTCTTTGAGGTCTTTTATGAACATTTTTCTTTTATATTTAAGGTTGTGTATAGAGTTGTCTATCAGTCTGTTTCTGAAAATGTAGTAGTACATTGATGAGGAGTATTTGTTCTCGAAAGGCTCGTGCCATACGCATATTCCGTTCATAAGGATGAGATTCTTGAGATTTCTCAGGCCGTACTCAACATCGTCTCCTCTGATGAAAATAGGCAGCGGCAGATTGCTTTCGCTGATGATATGAGACGGGAAAGCGCAGTACCACCATGCGTTGAACTCGGTTTTTTCCTCGAATTCGTTGTAGAGGCAGGCATCAACATCGTTAAGGTTGAGTCCTGATTTATGGGAGATAAGATATCCCTTGTTCCAGCGCGCGCCGTTTTCGGTCTGTATGAACTGCTTGTCAAGTCTGAGCATGGCGCCGCCCACGAATGCGTCCTTGTATTCATCCTTGAGCAGTGAAAGAATGACAAAGGTACGATATATAGAGTCGGGATTTATTATAACGTCGTCGTCCATTACAAGAACATGTGTGATATTGTGCTCCTCGCGGCACTTCATTATTTCGATCATGCCTCGTGTAAAGCCGCCGGCGCCGCCTGTGTTCTTGTTGAGGAAAATATGTATCTTGTCGCAGAGAAGAATGTCATCCTGATTCAGTGTCTTGGCGTTATCGGAAATGAATATCTCTAAATTGTCACTCATTCCGGAATCAGGCTTGCTGAGGAAGCAGTCATAAAGCTCTCTGACATTCTTTGTAACAAAGACCTCACGTTTGAAGGTGCAGATATCCAGAGCTATCTTGACCTTTCTTATATCCTCAGGTGCAACCTCACCGTCATACCGGCCGTCAAATAAAGTTCCTACTTCACTCAGGCACAACAGCTGAAAGCAGAACATTCCGCTGTTGGATTCGCTCTCAAAGGGGAAAGAATAAACGCCTTCGACACCTTCGTTTCCGAAGGTCTCCTCGTGCAGAAACTTCGTGGTGATGCCGTCAAGCATCTTTTCCTTGCGCATCAGTGTTATTCTGAACATTCCTTTAACGTGGAGAGTGATGCTGATCTTTTTGACCTTTGTGTATTTGAACCACTTTTCGGCAGAGCACCCGTTGAAGTAAGTATCGAAAGCTATCATCGAATTGCGGAACATGGTCGTATAGTCCTTGTCCCATGTAAAGTCGATGGTTCCCTGTCTGCGGAAATACATTTTCTCTTCTGTGCAAATACCCGTCTGCGGAAAAAGCAGGCTTTGAAGTTTCATATTATACACTCCTAAATAATATACTGCTTTAATTATATTAACTCTGACAACTTATTGTAACATTTACTCCGCAAATAATCAAGTTTTCTACAGAAAAACCCTTATAGTATTATTTAGAAAAATAAAGGGGGAAAAGATAAAATTTTGTCGTATTCTTCCCCGTTTTTCTGATGCCGGCGTTATGCGCATTTTTCGCTCATTTATGCACCGGTTATGTGATATATATAATAACAAAAAGCGGAACGCTAATAAATTATGATGAAAGGAGAAAAATAAGAATGCAGATCACAGCTTCAACAAAATCACGCTCATATTCGGTGCTTTGTTCGGCACTTGACCGCAACGATATATTCTATGAGGTAAAGAGCGACAACTCAGTTACCTGTGTGGTAAGTGCCGGCAGTGAGGATATACCTATGACCTTTACCATAGACGCCTCAAAAATGCTCGTGACACTGTTTGCGCCGATCGCTCACGGTGTTGCTGCCGACATTGCCACAGACACGGCTCTTGCGGTGTGCATGATAAACGACAGGATATCGGAGGGCGCCTTCTGCTTTGATGTGAACGGCGGATTGGTATATTACCGCCTGACACAGAGCTACTACAACCGCGGTCAGTCGGAATTTCTGTTTGAATACATGCTTTCAAGCGCCGCGTCACTTATGGAGGAATACCGCCCAAGACTTAAAAAGCTCCTGCGCAGGAGGGGACTTTTCAGGTGAGCTTCACAGTCATAAAGTACAATTGGCCGCATACTATTTAGCATGAAAAGCTGAACGGGAAAAGGAGCGGTGGTTTTGTATTTTATTCTGAAGAAGAACACGGTCATCAGGGCGCTGGCCTGTATTCCTGTGCTGGTGCTGATAATGCTTATCGGTGCAGGACTCACTTCCGGCAATTCTGTCGAAACAGCGGCAGCCGACAATAACTGGGGTCTCAGCTTTAACACCGGCAGCGGTATTCCAACCGGAAACGCATCGGAAGCTGAGCTGCAAAAGTACAATGCACTTTATCTCGGAGACACAAAGCAGAAGAAGATATATCTGACCTTTGACGCCGGCTACGAGAACGGTTATACCGCGCAGATACTTGATACGCTTAAAAAGCACAATGTAAAAGCTACATTCTTCCTTGTGGGCAATTACATTAAGTCGTCTCCCGAACTTGTAAAGAGAATGGTAAATGAGGGTCATACCGTTGGCAACCATACCATGACTCACCCGGATATGGCGGCGATCTCCGATAAGGAGAGCTTCAAAAACGAGCTGACGGGTCTGGAGGAGCTCTATAAGGAAGCGACCGGTCAGGAGATGAAAAAGCTTTACCGTCCGCCGCAGGGGAAATTCAGTGTTGAGAATCTGAAAATGGCGAAGAGCATGGGATACCACACGGTATTCTGGAGCCTTGCATACGTTGACTGGTACAATGATGACCAGCCCACCAGGGAAGAGGCCTTCGACAAGCTTATTCCGAGGATACACAACGGCGCTGTGGTACTTCTGCACAGCACGTCAAAGACCAACAGTGAGATACTTGACGAGCTGCTCACAAAATGGGAGGACATGGGCTACACCTTCGGAGATATGAGTGAGCTTGCAGGAGTTTAGCGGAATCTGACCCGGGATAGCGGTGCAAAAGAAAGTGATTATCAAAAATTTAAAGCGGACCGAGCCGACAGGCGAGACCCGCGCGGCCTCTTGGCGGGGTTCGGGACAAAGCCCTGACATAAATAAAGGCGCGTCAGACCGGTGGGAACTGATGCGCCTTTGCTTTATTCGTTTTCTTTTTTCTGCTTCTGAGCCTTGATGACCTTGAGCCGTGAGAACTCCTCGCGCTCCTTTTCTTCGAGTGCGTCAGAGATGAACTTCACTGTCTCTTCAAATTTGGGGATCATAATATTTTTAAGAGCGTTTGCGCGCTTCTGGGTCTTTTTGATGGCGTCTGCAAGCCGGTAAACGCTGTTTTCGATCTCCGCAAGGTGTGCGGTGAGGCGCTTTACCTCACGAAAGCAAACGTATGCTTCGTCAAAGGCTGAGTTTGTGACCCCAAGACCATAATACAGCGAGTTTTCTTTCGGACTTTCGTCAATGGTCACAATGGGTATCTCAACGCCCATGACGCTACGGTAGCTGAGCTGCAGGGAATCGTCCTCCGGAACGGAACGCGCGATAGCGTCAATATAACCCATGGTTATGTTTGCCCTTTGCAGCGCAAGATAAGCCTTGCTGTAGGTGACGTCTATTTTTTCCTGTATCTCGGCAGCTTTGTCGATAAGCGTCATCATTTCCCTGACGAGAATGTTTCGTTTCTTGTCAAGAAGCTCATAGCCCGTTCTGGCCAGTGACAGTGACTTTTTTGAGGTCATCAGGTTTCCTTTGGTAGGTACTGCCTGAACAGCCATTGTTTCTCACTCCTTGTCATCAAGCGTCATCATCATCGCTGCCGTCACCATGCTCTGAAGCGAAGGTGTGGAAGCTCAGGTTATCCTTGTCCTCAATGTAATATTTGTCAAGCAGGGCGTCGTCTACACGGTCAAGCTCAGACCTCGGCAGAGTAGAAAGCAGCTTCCAGCCAAGATCAAGGCTCTGCTCGATAGTCCTGTTTTCGTGGAAGCCCTGATTTACAAAATACTGCTCAAACAGTTTGCCGAACTCCATGTACTTTTTATCTACCGGAGACAGCTCTTCTTCACCGATCACCGAAGCCAGAGATCTTGCGTCCTGTACCCTTGCGTAAGACGCAAAGAGCTGGTTTGCAAGGGGCTGGTGATCTGCGCGGGTGTAGCCTTCGCCTATACCGTCCTTCATCAGACGTGAAAGTGAGGGCAGTACCGATACAGGCGGGTAAAGTCCGCCGCCCTCAAGCTGCCTGTCAAGCACGATCTGACCCTCGGTAATGTAGCCTGTCAGGTCAGGCACAGGGTGAGTGATGTCATCATTCGGCATGGTGAGTATGGGTATCTGGGTAACAGAACCGCTGCTTCCCTTTATCATGCCTGCGCGCTCATAGAGTGCAGCCAGGTCGGAGTACAGATAACCCGGAAATCCCTTTCTGCCGGGGATCTCGCCCTTTGAGGAGGAGAACTCACGCAGGGCTTCGGCGTAGGAGGTCATGTCTGTCATGATGACAAGAACGTGCATGTTGCACTCGAATGCGAGATATTCCGCGGCTGTCAGAGCGCAGCGCGGAGTGAGTATCCTCTCAATTATAGGATCATTTGCCAGATTGAGGAACATTACCACTCGTGAAAGAACGCCGCTTTCATCAAAGCTTCTGCGGAAGTAGTCGGCAACGTCGTTTTTAACGCCCATGGCTGCAAACACGATGCCGAATCTGTTATCGCCGTCTGTATCGGCGATCTTTGCCTGTCTTACTATCTGGACGGCAAGCTCGTTGTGCTTCATGCCGGAGCCGGAGAAGATAGGCAGCTTCTGACCGCGGATAAGGGTCATAAGCGTATCAATGGTTGAAATACCTGTGTTGATATAGTTTCTCGGGTAAACTCGGGAGACCGGATTCATAGGTGTGCCGTTTACGTTTGCTCTTTTTAAGGGATAGATCTCGCCCAGACCGTCAATAGGCCGGCCGGCGCCGCTGAACACGCGCCCCATGATCTCGGGCGAAAGAGCAAGCTCCATAGGTCTTGCCATAAGACGGGTGCGGGTGTTGTCCAGGGAAATGGACTTGGTGCCCTCAAATACCTGTACGACTATTCTTTTGCCGTCTATCTGAACTATCCTTCCGTGACGGAAGGTGCCGTTTTCCAGACGGATATCCACCATTTCCTCAAAGGACGCATCCTCGACCCCATCCAGCACGATAAGGGAGCCGTTTATCTCCTTTACACCGACATAATCAAGAATCATACAATTCACTTCCAATACGTATCATAATTAACCGCTGTTCTTCTTTTGCGCCCTTGTATCAGGCAGTAAGTGAAGCCAGAGCGGAGTCAATGTCTGAGATGAGGGTGTCGAAAAGCTCAGGCTTTGAGTTGGGGATGTCGTACTTCATTTTGGCAAGACGTTCAAACAGGCCAAGCTCCGTTATGCGTGATATCGGTATGGCGGCCGCGATTATCTTGCGCGAGCGTGAATAGAGGTGAAGGATAGCCTTCATCATAAGTTTCTGCTTTTCCAGAGGAACAAAGGTATCATCGGCGTGGAAAGCGTTCTGCTGAAGGAATCCGACGCGTATGGCTTTGGCGATCTCAATGACTAATTTCTGGTCGTCGGGAAGCACGTCTGAGCCGATGAGCTTCACTATCTCCATAAGAGAGCTTTCCTCGTGGAGGATAGAGGTGATCTTGTTCCTGTACTTTATAAAATCATCGCCGAGGTTCTTGCGGAACCATGGGTCGAGATCGGTGAAATATTCGCTGTAGCTGTTCATCCAGTTTATAGCCGGATAGTGGCGCGCATAAGCAAGGGATTTATCCAAAGCCCAGAAGCAGCGGGTGAAGCGCTTGGTATTCTGTGTTACCGGTTCCGAGAAGTCGGAGCCCTGGGGAGATACAGCCCCGATTATGGTTACGGAGCCTTCTGCGCCGCAAAGGGTATCCACACGGCCTGCTCTTTCGTAGAATTCCGAAAGACGGGAGGGGAGATATGCCGGGAAACCTTCTTCTGCGGGCATTTCCTCAAGACGGCCGGATATCTCACGGAGAGCCTCTGCCCAGCGCGAGGTGGAGTCTGCCATGATAGCCACATGATAACCCATGTCGCGGTAATATTCGGCAAGGGTAAGCCCGGTGTAGATGGACGCCTCACGTGCGGCAACAGGCAGGTTTGAGGTATTCGCTATAAGCACCGTTCTGTCTGTCAGGGGGCGCCCGGATTTCGGGTCGATAAGCTCTGA
>JAFTCS010000220.1 GCA_017454565.1 Clostridia bacterium | reverse complement strand
CCGAAAGCTTCTTTAATGTCTTCATATAATCTACCTCCATTATTTGGGTTTTCGTGTCGGTATAAATCTTATACCTATACATTTGAAATTATAACATAACTGTGCTTATTTGTCAACAGTTTTTTCATATTTTCAGGCTGTATTTTATAGACTATAAAAATGAAGCCACTCTTCCCTTTTTTGATAAGAAGGGTACTGTGCTTACCGAATCTGCAAGCTGCCGCAAAAGAATGCCTGTGCTTTTCATGTGAGTGTAATCTAGTCCGGAGGTCGTCTCATCAAACAGCAGAAGCTCTGCCCCGGCCGCTATTTCTGATGCTTTGGCGACACGTTGTTTCTATTCCTATCGTGATAAAATCCTTTGCCTGTAATTTCTTATCGTTCATTATTAAACTCTCCCTATTATATATTTACTTTTACGCCAGTTTCCAGCTTACAGCCTGTTTTCTTTCGCTGATGAAGTTCTTGTATATTCCGTCCTGCTCTATCAGCTCTTCATGACGACCCTTCTGAACGATCCGACCCTTGTCGACCACAATGATCTGATCGGCGTTTCTCACAGTCTTCAGCCTGTGGGCGATCATAATGATAGTTTTGTGCTTTGTAAGATTCTCAATAGCTTCGGTGAGTTCCTTTTCATTCTCGGGATCCACATTTGCTGTTGCCTCATCAAGAATAATGATCGGCGCATCCTTCATTATCGCACGAGCAATGGCAAGCCGCTGCTTTTCGCCGCCGGAAAGCGTGGCGCCTCCCTCCCCTATCACTGTGTCATAGCCTTTTGGAAGTGACATAATGAAATCGTGGCAGGCAGCTTTCTTTGCGGCTTCCTTAACTTCTTCGATAGATGCTTCGGGTCTGCCAAAACGGATATTGTTGGCTATCGTGTCTTCAAAAAGGTAAACCCTCTGAAATACAAAACTGAAATTCTCAATAAGGGAATCAAAGCTGTAGTCCTTAACATTCCTGCCGCCAAGAGTGACCCGTCCCTCCTGGACATCCCAGAAGCGTGAGATAAGGGATGTGATCGTTGTCTTTCCTCCGCCGGAAGGTCCCACGATAGCGGTAGTAGTGTTCTCTTTGATCTCAAGAGACACATCGTCAATTATCTTTCTGTTCTCATAGGCAAAGCTGACGTGTTCAAGGCGAATGTCCCTGTTTTTGGGTGTTATAACTTCGCCGTAGGTATCCATTTGTTTTATGCTAAGAATCTCGGACGCGAGATCGACGCATTTTCCGATAACACGCAGAAGAGCTGTATAGATCCCTGCCGAATCCAGCGACTCGAAAACCATGAAGGAGCACAGCAGCATTGTTATGGTATATACGAGCGCCATGCTTCCGTTCAGATAGAAATACACCGATGCGCCTGCGATCGCAACGCCTATCAGTTTGCAGATAAGGTTCTGGATCCCCACGGCAGGTATAGCCGCAAGCTCGGCGGAGATATCGGCTTTTTTCTTGCGCTCGATCGACTTTTTGACCTTTGACTGATTGAGACCGATGATGTTATAATTTCTTATTTCCGATATACCCTGAATGTATTCCAGGATAACACCTACCATTTCTTTGTCGGCTGATATCTTTTCATCGGCGACCCTGGCAACACTGCGGTTAGTCCATTGGTTTACAAGGATAAAAACGCCTATACCGGCAAGGGATATAAGACCGATCCTGAAGTCAAACATAAACATGAAAAGCGCTATGACAGCAGTTGTGATACCGCCCTGCAAAACAAGCATGATCGCACGAGTAGCGATGTCGCCCATCTGCTCCATTGTGTTGGTTGCCACCGAGGTGATGTGACCAAGGCTGGTATCATTGAAGTAACCCATAGGCAGATACCGCAGATGCTCGCCTATCTCGATTCGTTTTAGTGCGGCAGTATCATATCCTCCCTCTGTCTGGAGCATTGTCGAAAAACGGCTTATAACTGTTTTGCCGAGGGTGCTTATCAGCATAAGAGCTATCACGGTCAGTATCGCCTTTGTGTTGATATTATCATCAAGCACTACTTTTATTGCAACAAAGGCGGCAGGGATCTTCATGGCAGTAAACATTGCTTCAATGACCCCAAGCACGATAGCCTTGTAGAATTTGTTCCTGTTTTTGTTATTGCAAAAGCCGAAGAACTTCTTTATCATTTCAAGCATAAGCGTTCTCCTTTCCGTTATCACTGTCCTTTACCAGACTGTGTGCTTCCCACATTTTTCTGTAAAGCTCACAGTTTTCAAGCAGTTCCTGCTGTGTTCCGCAAGCTTCGATATTTCCTTTGTTTACGACAAATATCTTATCCGCATCAACGATTGTAGAAAGGCGGTGGGCGATCACTATCAGTGTTCTGCCCTGAACCAGTTTTGCAACGCTTGACTGTACCAGGGCTTCATTTTCCGGGTCGGTGTAAGCAGTCGCCTCATCCAGTATGACAACAGGTGCGTTTTTGAGCATCGCTCTTGCGATACATATCCTCTGACGCTCACCGCCGGAAAGATGTCCGCCTGCGCCGCCGACAACGGTATCATAGCCGTTTTCAAGTCCCATTATGAAATCATGACAGCCTGATGCTTTCGCAGCATTTATAACATCCTCGTCAGTCGCTCCGGCTTTGCCCAGCCTTATGTTTTCTTTTACCGACATATCAAAAAGGTAGTTATCCTGCGCTACATAAGATATCTGCGCCATATAGTGATCAAGCGGCAGATCCTTAATGTTTACGCCGCCGTATGTGATATCTCCCGAATCAGTGTCCCACAGCGAGTCGATCAGTCTTGCTATGGTGCTTTTGCCTGAACCTGACGGGCCGACGATAGCTGCTACCTCACCTTGTCTGATCTCCATGTTGATGCCGTGCAGCACTTCCTTGTCCTTATAGGTAAATCTCACATCTGATAGCCTGATGTCAGAACCGACAGGCTTCTTTGTCAGATCACGTGGCCTTACCATGTCCTCACGTTCTATTATCTCTGTCACTTCACCGAAGATAGTTTTCATTTTAAGTATATCGTCCATGTAGGAAAATGCGACAACAAGCGGCGTTATCAGACCTGCCGAGAGAATGATACCGGTAATGAAGTCAACAGCTGTCAGCGAGCCGTTCTTTACCAGCAGCAGGCCTATTGGCAAAACGCCTAAGAAGGTTGCCGGCAGAAATGCCATAGTCCCTGATTGGGGCCATATACATCTGCGCATCCAGTCGATGAAAACATCTGCGCCCTCTCTTGCGGCAGTCACGAATTTCTCATAAGAACTGCCTGTTTTTCCGAAGGCCTTGATGACCTCAATGCCGTTGATATATTCCACAGCTGTATCGTTGAGCTTTTTTGTCTTCTCTACTGATAACTCAAATCCACCCTTGCTTCTTGCAAACATAACAGCT
>JAFTCS010000219.1 GCA_017454565.1 Clostridia bacterium | reverse complement strand
GTCATGTACGGCTTTGCTTCCGGCGGTTCGGAATTCAACAACAAGCACGAGGGCAAGGATAATCTCTTCGGCGGCGGTGCGGGTGCAGGCGTTACCATTACACCTATCGCATTTATCGCTATCACAAAGGATGACGTAAAGCTGCTTAATGTCACCAATTTCAAAGATTCTCAGGACAGAGCCGTTGGTCTTGTTCCCGAGCTGTTTGACAAGATAGTCGCTCTTTTCAAGAAAGACAAATCCGACAAAAATGACGAAGAAAAAGCCGAAGAAACCGAAGCAGCCGAAACAGGCATTGACGACCCCAAGGTCTGATAAATAATTGCTGATTTAAAGCCTGCCCTGTGCATATAAATGTTTACAGATATTTATATAGATCATGGGCAGGTGGTTTTTTTGTTTTTCAGAAAATCAATTCCGGTAGTGCTTACAGTTGCTCTGCTTATGTGGATGATAAGCTTTGGCGGCACTGTCAAGACCCGGAATGAAGAGCTGTCTCTGAGTGCAGAGTCGGCTGTTCTTATCTGCGCCGACAGCGGACAGATGCTTTACGAAAAGGCTCCCGACCGTAAGATGGCCATTGCAAGCATCACAAAGATAATGACTGCGGTTATCGCTCTGGAACACGCCGACACGGATGACAAAGAGATCCGCTTCACCAAGGATATGGCTGCCGAGGGCTCGAGCCTTTATCTTCAGGATGGCGAAGTTCTGACACTCTCTCAGCTCACTGCGGGAATGATGTGCGTTTCCGGCAATGACGCGGCAAACGCCGTGGCTGTGGGTATTGCCGGCAGCCTTGATAAATTTGCCGTCCTGATGAACGAAAAAGCAGCCGCAATAGGCATGAGCAGCACCCATTTTGTCACGCCCTCCGGGTTGGATGACGATGAGCATTATTCTACTGCTATGGATATGGCAAAGCTTTGCCGGTACGCCATGTCAATAGAAAGCTTCCGTAATATTGTTTCGCAAAAAAGTCTGACCGTAAGCTATATTTCTCCAAAGGGAAAGACCCAGAGCTGCACCAACCACAACAAGCTGCTTTCAACATATCCGGGCTGCATAGGGATAAAGACCGGCTTTACCAAAAAAGCGGGCCGCACACTGACATCCTGTGCCGAAAGGGACGGCGTAAGGCTGATAGCAGTGACTCTTAATGCTCCGGATGACTGGAATGACCACAAAAAGCTTTTTGACTATGGTTTTTCCGTGACCGAAGGCATTAAAGCTGTTGACGCAGAGCAGCGCTTTGAGCTTCCCGTGGCAGGCGGCGTTACCGATTTTGTCCTTGTAAAGCCAAAAGATGACTGCATCTGCACCGTCACAAAGGATGAGCAGCAGGAAATAAGGGTCAGGGTATTCATGCCGCATTTTGTTTACGCTCCGCAAAAAAACGGCAGCACAGCAGGAAAAATATGCTGCTATATGAACGGCTCAAAGGTCGCTGAGACCGAGCTGATATACACTGAGGATATAATCTCCCAGACAGAACAGAGGTAATAAGACATAGAAGGATGAGGAAAAATGGACAGCAATAACAAGATCAGGATTCAGAAAATAATCGCAGAAGCGGGTATTGCCTCCCGAAGAAAGGCTGAGGAGCTTATTACCCGTGGTGCTGTAACCATAAACGGCAAACGCGCAAAGCTTGGCGACAAGGCTGACCCGGCAAAGGACAAGCTTGTTGTGGCCGGAAGAGCCATCACCGTTCGCAAGGACACCAAAAAATATTATATTATGCTGCACAAGCCGAGAGGGTTCATCACCACCATGAGCGATGAGGGCGGCAGAAAGTGCGTTGCCGAGCTTGTTGACGAGGTTCCCGCCAGACTCTTCCCCGTAGGCAGGCTTGACCGTGATTCAGAGGGTCTGCTTTTTATGACAAATGACGGCGACTTTGCCAATATGATAAGCCATCCCTCCACTCATTTTGCAAAGACATACCGTGTCACAGTGCACCCCGCCATTACAGAGGATCAGCTCACTGCACTGACCACCGGCGTTATCGTGGACGGAAGGAAATCCATGCCGGCATCCATCAGGGTCATAACCGCCGAAAAGGAGCGCACTGTGCTTGAAATAATACTCGAAGAGGGCCGCAACAGACAGATACGAAAGATGTGTGAAGCCGTAGGTCTTGAAGTCGCAAGGCTGAAAAGGCTTGCCATCGGGCCCGTAAAATTAGGCATGCTCCAGCCCGGAAAGTGGCGTGAGCTGAAACCCGACGAGATGCGCGCCATCCGTGCATACCACAAAAAATTGGAAGCTAAAAAGGCCGGCGAAGAGTCGTGACACCATTCTTCGCGTTCACTGTCATACTATTATAAGTCTTGAAAGCCTGTCCTTTGCCAAGAACAGGAAAAAAATATTAAAAATTGGAGGGCGTTGAGTCTCGTCTGTCGACTCGGTCGGTGCTTCTGCTTCGCAGAGGTCTCCACCGGAGACCCGCACCCCTCCGAACCTCCCACAAGGGGCGCTGAGTCTCGCCTGTCGGCTCGGTCGGTGCTTCTGCTGCGCAGAGGTGTCCACCGGACACCCGCACCCCCCTTGACCCAGCAAGGCGGAGTGCCTCCGCTGTCGAGTTTGTTTTGGAAAGAAATTAACATTTGGAACGAGTTAACTTT
>JAFTCS010000218.1 GCA_017454565.1 Clostridia bacterium | reverse complement strand
TGTGCGAGCCGTGTCGCAGGATGAGAGCGAAGTCGGGGAAACACCCGATGAGGAACAGAACGCCGCTGTGGGCGATTTGTCGGGCGATTCCGAAGATGAAGAACAGACCGAGGAAACTGCGGTCACAATGAATATGTAACGAGGTGATATGGTGAAAAAGAAGAATGATACTTGTATTCCGGCGAAACCGATGTTATATGTTGCTTACGGCTCAAACATCAACCTGCCTCAGATGGCATTCCGCTGTCCGCATTCAAAGGTTGTCGGTACGGCTATGGTCAAGGGCTGGGAGCTGGAGTTCAGGGGCGTGGCGACTATCGTCCCAAAATCCGATACCGAGGTACCTGTGCTTCTATGGGAGCTTGACCCGAGGGATATCCCTGCGTTGAACAGATATGAGGGTTTTCCACACTTATACCGTCAGGAAGAGATCGAGGTAGAGACACCAAACGGTACAGCTAAAGGAATGGTTTATCTGATGAACAGAGGGCAGATATCGCCGCCATCGCAAGGGTACTTGCAGACCATTTGGGACGGCTACAAGGCTAACGGCATGGATACAAGCTATCTGGTCGAAGCGGCGGCAAGAGCGTATGATTACGCTTCGGATATTAACAATAAATATGATGAGGTTCTCGACGAGGACGAAGATGAGGACTTTGACCTTGACGATGACATTCAGATGAGTTTCAAATTCTAGGAGGTGCAAATGAAATACAAAGGGTTTTATATCGACATTACTCCTGACGATCATCTTGTCCGAAGCGACAGCAATGGGAATGAGGTGATCTGTCGGGGCTTTTCATTTTCAGTGTATACAGATGAGGCGAAAAAAGAAAAGCTTGACGAATTCTCAGCTGCAGTCGGATACGAGATACTCGCAGAGGATATTGAGGAAGCCGAGCAGTTTGCGAAGGACGTAATATCCTGTGAGGACAAGGATTTCAGGCTTGAACAGCCGGCGTTGACAATGTAGGGCTTGAAAAACAGACTGCGGTATGGTATACTATTATTTAAGCCGAGCCAAGCAGCTCGGCGGTTACATAATGCTTTGGAGGTCCCGTATGGCATTTATATCAGTCTTAGGAAAGAATATCTATTATGAAGAACACGGCAGAGATAAGCACCCCACTATTGTCTATTTACATGGTGGACCGGGAGAAAGCTGTCTGACATATTCATATCAGGCAAAAATGCTGGGAGAATTCTGTCATATTATCAGCTTCGACCAGTACGGAGTTTTTCGCTCTGACCCGCTCCCTAAGGACGGCAAGCTGTCCGTAAATGACCTCGTGGAAATGACAGAACGAATGAGGATAAAACTCGGAATAAAAAGCTGGATACCTCTCGGGCATTCATTCGGAGGCATGCTGGCACTCATTTATGCTCACAAATATCCAGACAGCACTGATGCTGCCATATATGACAATCCGATGTGGAGCGCTCTGCATACTGCAAGAGCTATATCAGGTGCAACTTTGCCATGTTTTGAGCAGACCGGTAATGCAGATCAGATAAAACTGTGCAAAGAGATACTGAAAGACAGCATTTCGGCGAAGGAAGCTTTTGAAAAGTCCATGGGCATTGAGATGAACGAAGATGTTCGCCGACACTGTCATGTGATAGATAATGAAAGCTACAATGCCTATATCAACGAGCATATCGAAGAACCACAGGTGTCAGAGGAATGCTGGGGCAGGTTTGCAGCATTCAGACAGAAGCTCTTTGAATCAGATGATTTTTATGAGAACTATCTGCCTTTGCTCTCGGGTATAGACAAGCCACAGCTCCTTATCGCAGGCGAATACGACATGACCTGCGGTGGGTACGAAAGGAAGCATTTCAGCCAACACGCTAAGTTCGGAAATCTGGAAACACTGCTCGGCTCTGCACATCTGTCGTGGTTTGAACAGCCTGAAAAATACACGAAAATAATAATTGACTTTGTTAAGGACAGGATATAATTATGGAAGAAGGAAAGAAGGGCTTTGAACTCACAAGAGCTTTATACAAGGAATTCAAGAGCATGAGCCATACATTGCTCCTGCTGGATGTGCCGTGCAAAGACCTATGAATACCCGAAAATACAGGATATCCGCCGCAGCATGGCGATGGACTATTCCGAGAAAACAGCATAATAACAGATCACGCCCTCGACGGTACTTGGATGTACTGTCGGGGGCGTTTTGTTGTCATATTCATACTCCTTTCGATGAGCCGTCTGTGCCTCGTGTGCAGGCGGCTTTACATATTCTAATTGAAAGAGGTGATCAAAATGATCAAGGTATATCTCCATAGAAAAATCTTCGGATCAACCGGAAAGGAGAAGCGCATATTTGATAAGATATTTCGATATCTTCGCAGGCATCGGCGGTTTCCGCTCAGGCCTTGAACAGGCTGGCGGCTTTGAATGTGTCGGTTACTGCGAGGTAGATAAATACGCAAAACAGGCTTATGAAGCCCTTTACGACACATCAAAGGAGGTATATTACGATGACACAAGAACGATCGACCCCGAGACCATGCCTGATTTCGACCTTATTTGCGGCGGGTTCCCTTGTCAGAGCTTTTCTATCGCTGGAAAGCGGCGAGGCTTTGACGATACCCGAGGAACTCTTTTCTTTGAGATCGCAAGGATTGCCGCCATTAAAAGACCTAAGTATCTGCTGCTTGAAAATGTTCCCGGATTGTGGTTTGAGCTTTGCTCAAACCGTGCATAGACAAAGGCAGGACGTTTGCGACCATCCTCCATACGCTGGATGAACTGGGGTACGATGTCGCATGGCAGGTGCTTAACAGCGCGGATTTTGGCGTCGCCCAAGCCCGAAAAAGAGTGTTCATTATCGGATTTCTTAGAACCGAATGTGCCGGCAGAGTTCTGTCTTTCACGGAGTCAAATCCAAAAACTCTTATCCAGCGCATACCCGGAAGAGAAGGCTGCAGAGTCTACTCCCCCGAAGGACTTAGCATAACGCTCACAGGCAATGCAGGCGGCTTCGGCGGCAAATCGGGTCTGTATGAGATACTTGGTCTGCCGATAAAGTCTCTGACCAAAAGCGGTTATCAGATAGCTGTCCCCGGCGACAGCATTGACCTTGCCTACGCCGATATGAACAGCCGCAGAGGTCGGGTCGGTCACGACATTGCCCATACTGTTACGCCATCTGCCACACAGGGATTTTACTCAATGAAATGCATTGACATGAATCCAGACCCCGATATAACTGATCTTGCGAGGTGTATCACCGCCCGACAGGACGGCGGTATCGGTCATCACAGGGGTGAGAAATCGGCAGCACTGTTAATTGACAAGGCTGTACCGGTCATGACACCTACTAAGGGTAAAGTCAGAGCACAGGGGCGAAGATTCAAGGATCCCGATGATCCGGCTTTCACAATAACTGTGACTGACTGTAACGGAGTTATGTACAATGGACTTATTCGAAAGCTGATGCCTTTGGAATGCTGGCGGCTACAAGGATTTACAGACGAGCAGTTCGCAAAGGCGAAAGCGGCAGGTATATCCAATGCGCAGTTATATAAGCAAGCAGGCAATGCGGTAACGGTAAATGTCATCGAAGCACTGGCAAACTTCATCAAGGAGATCGACAAGGAGGTGAATGAAAATGCCGAACCATATAACGAACAGAATAAAGCTGATCGGTGAGCCGTCAGAGGTACGCAAAGTGATGGAGGCTGTCAAGAACGATGAGGTCGGTCTTGGCAGCCTTGACTTTGAAAAGGTCATACCTATGCCCGAAGATGTCGATGACAGCTATAGCTGGTGTATTAACAATTGGGGAACGAAGTGGAATTCATACGGGTATGAGAATTATGAAACCGATGAAAATACGAATACTATTTCTTTCCTGACAGCGTGGTCTGCACCGCACCCTGTTATTGAAAAGCTCACAACAATGTTTCCGGGTATGACCTTTGAACATGAGTGGGCAGATGAAAATATAGGTATGAACTGCGGCAGGCGCACCTACTATGACGGCGAGAGAACAGAGGAATACTACCCCGAATACGGTAGGGAGAGCATTGAGTTTGCTGCTTCTGTAATGGAGAAACAGCTTGAAGAAGATCTGGGATACTATCTGAATGCAAGCGAAACCGGATATATCAATATCGAGTATGATGATGAGTTTGAACTTATCGAGCTTTTCGATAAACCTGCACTGTTCACCGATGACAGGATAACCGATGCAGATATCCCGAAAGGTATGTATTGCTATCATCTGCGGCACGGCGATGAAGGAAACTTTGAAACTATCGAAAAAAGAGTTGCCGTCAATCATGCAGGGTCGATAGTAACAAAAGAGCCTATTGACCTTGGAACAGATGGATATATATCTTTCACAGAGGATACTTCACCGAACTTCACCGGTGAAACAATGTCGCTTTATGAATTCAGGGAATACAACCCCGAGCAGACTGAAGATATGGAAATGGAGGTTCCGCAGTGAGTATCGAAAGAATAACAGACAATCAGCTTCGCAGAATGGGTGAAAAAGAAGGTCTCATTTTGCAGGGCTGCGGCGGTGACCCACAGGAGTGGCTTGACGGAATAAATGATATGCTGACCGAGGCGTGCATCCTGCAAAACGGCAGCAAATTCGAGAACATTTCCGTTTTTCATCATAAGGGCTG
>JAFTCS010000217.1 GCA_017454565.1 Clostridia bacterium | reverse complement strand
CTTTCATTAAATGTTTTAGACCCGCAAATTGACTGTAGATATCAAAGGCATATCATGTGCATCCTTGATATAGCAAAAAACGGCCGACAAGAAGTCAGCCGCCCATATTGCCGCATAATTCTGCGATCAAAGGATGGAGCTGTCAAGATAATGCTCAAGCTCTTCCTCGTCTCTTCTTTTTTTGTCTTTGATGATCATAAAGGCTGCCACAGCCGCGCTCATAGCGCAGAGTGCACCGAAAACAGAGATCAGTACGATGAATAATTTTTTGCTCATAGTCGTTCCTCCTACAATCATGTTCACTTTAAGCTAATTATATAATTATTTTGGAAAAAAGTCAAGAATATTATGAAAAATATTGCCGCAGGAGTAAATATCTTGTAGTGAGATCAAGACAAAAAAAGAAGCAGAACATTAATGTTCTGCTTGAAAGACGTGTGCTTTGTCTGTTCTGCTTTTATGCGGATCAAACGGAGGCATTGAGCTTGCGGGCTAAAGCTGACTTTCTTCTGGAAGCCGTATTCTTCTTGAGAATACCCTTAGCTGCAGCCTGATCGATCTTCTTGATCGCAACACGAACAGCAGTTTCTTTATCTGCAGCATTGTCAACGATGGCTGCATCAGCCTTCTTGATGCTTGTTTTCAGATTGCTCTTAACGATCTTGTTAGCGGCTGTTTTTGCGGCTGCTACCTTTACACGCTTTTTAGCTGATTTGATGTTAGGCATTAGAACACCTCCCTTTTCCTACACTTGAGTACAGCTTATGATATCATTATTTGAGAAAAAAAGCAAGAGTTTTTTTAAAAAAACTTCGTAAAACATGCTATTTGTATAATAATCATATTTTTCTGTCCGATAATGGAATATCAAATGGCTGCCGTCACAGAAATTTTTTTTCGACATACATTGAAAAATCACACATATTATGTTACCATTATCTACGGCGAAAGGGGAGATGAAAAATGTCAGGCTTTTCGGGCTGCGAAAGCTGCAGCCACTTTGTTTGGAACGAGGAACTTGAGGAATACGAATGCCTTGTGGATCTGGACGAGGACGAATATGCCCGTCTGCTTTCCGATCACTCGGCGTCATGTCCGTATTACTGCAATGACGACGAATACCGCATAGTCCGTAAACAGAATTAATTTAATAATAGGAGCGTTGATATGAGTTCACCAAAAAAAATAATAGGCATAGTTCTTGACCTCATTTACGGCTGCATCATTGGTGTGGCAAACATTATCCCCGGTGTCAGCGGCGGCACCATGGCGGTCATGCTGAATATCTATGATAAGCTGATCGACTCATTCACAGGTCTGCGCAGGCACTTCGGCAAGAGCGTGAAATTTCTTCTGCCCATATTCATCGGCGCTGCGGGCGGAATTGTTATCTTTTCAAAGCTGATAAAATATCTCATCGCCTATTGCCCGATGCCCACTTGCTTTTTCTTTATAGGTCTTATAATAGGCAGTCTGCCGATGGTTTTCAGAAAATCGCTGGAAAAGCCTTTCAAGCCGGTCTCACTTATACCTCTGTTTATTTTCCTTGCCGGAATGACCGCCCTTGCTTTTGTAAACACAGATGCTCAGGCTGCATCCGATGCAGTGAGTACAGACTTTCGGTTTGGGCTTGATTTCGGCAGCTGGATGCTCCTTTTCGGCGGTTCGGCTGTGGCTGCAATGTGCATGATAATCCCCGGAGTAAGCGGCTCTATGATACTTATGATCTTCGGCATCTACGCTACAATTATAAATGCCATTTCCGATCTGACCAAGCACTTTATGGACAGTGCCATGATCCTGTTCCCGTCGGGACTGGGCATCATTTTCGGCATTATATTCGGTGCAAAGGTCATAGACCTGTGCATCAAGAAATTCCCGCAGATGACTTATTTTGCAATAATCGGTCTCATGCTCGGATCCCCGCTGGTTATTTTTATGAAGTTCCAGAGCCAGAGCAGTGCAGCGGAAGTGAACAACTTTTTGTTCACGCCTGTGAACATTACGGTATCCGCTGCGGTTTGTCTTGTAGGCTTTGCGATTGCCATAATTTTCGGCAGCGACAAGCTCAAAGCTAAGTTTGCAAAGAGCAGCAGCGGGAAAGCAAAAAGTAAATAATAAATCATTACGCCCTGACGATTTGTCGGGGTGTTTTTTTGCCCATCAAAAAATTGGCACTATTGAAATTTTTGTTCTGCTTGTGGTAGAATAAATGCACTGAACAAGTCACAGACGTCAATACAATGTCTGCCCGGATAAAATTGTAAAGGAGAAATGTGAAATGAAAATTCTGCACCTTGCCGACCTGCATATCGGTAAAAAAATCTGCGAGACGCCTATGATAGGTGAGCAGGAAGCTGCTCTCGGGAAGATCATCGAGCATCTTCGCGCCTTCCCCGTGGACGCCGTTGTTATAGCCGGTGATATTTACGACAGGAGCATACCGCCGGAAAACGCAGTTATTCTTTTCGGAGAGTTTATAGAAAGCATTGCAGAGCTTGGTATTCCGGTCTTGCTCATAAGCGGCAACCATGATTCTCCCGAACGCCTGTCTTTTGCGTCCGGCATAATGAAAAAGCACAACATTCATTTTGTGACCAACATCAGGGATTCATTTACGCCCATCATACTGCATGACGAATATGGGCCGGTCAATTTCTATATGCTGCCGTATCTCAGGCCGTCGGATGTGAGCAATATTTCAGGTGATACATTCTCCGACTATACTGAGGCGGTAAAATATATGACCGACAGCATGAACATTGACCGCAGCCAGAGAAATGTGATAGTTTCCCATCAGTTTGTTGAGGGCGCAACCTATACGGATTCGGAAAGCTGCGTCGGAGGTAGCGAGGCTGTCAGTGCTGACGCTTACGAGGGATTTGATTACGCTGCACTGGGCCATCTGCACAAGCCCCAGAGCGTTAAAAAGGAGACCATCCGCTATGCGGGTTCGCCGCTGAAATATTCGGCATCAGAGGTTGGCCACTCAAAGTCGATGACCATAGTTACCATTGGCGAAAAGGGCAGTGTGACTGTAGATACTCTGCCGATAGTACCGCTCCATGATATGCGTAAGGTGAAGGGCAGCGTAAAGGAGCTTACTCGTCCCGAAAATGCAACGGATGATTATATCTATCCGGTCGTGACGGACACAAATGAGCTTTCGGGTATTTCAACAATGCTCAGGCAGGTGTACCCGAATTATATTTCCATTGAATATGAGGTGCTCTCTTCAAAATACGACCGGACAAAGGCTATGCAGGGTGTTTCCCAGCGCGAAAAAACGCCGCTTGAGGTTTTTACTGAGCTTTACGAGACTCAGCATGGGGGAGAGAGCATGAGCAGTCTCCAGCTTGAAATGATGAAAGAGATAATTGAAAGTGTTGAAAACGAAGGAGGAATTGCAAATGCTGCCGCTCAAAATTAAAATGTGTGGGTTCTGCTCCTATCTTGAGGAGACAGAGATAGATTTTTCAAAGTTCGGGAGTACCGGACTGTATCTTATAGCCGGCGATACAGGCGCAGGCAAGACGACCCTCTTTGACGCCATAACCTACGCTCTTTTCGGACAGGCAAGCGGTGACCTCAGAAAACCCAAGCTCTTCCGCAGCCAGAACGCGCCCCTTGATGTGCCGACATACGTTGAGCTTACTTTCATGTCAGGCGGCAAAAAGTATAAGATAAGAAGAAACCCCGAGTATACTCGCAGTGCCAAGAGAGGCTCCGGAGTTACCAAACAGCCCGCCGAAGCCATCCTTACGACCTATGACGGCGATACTCCCCAGGAGCACGTTCTGTCCACCCTGCAAAGGGCAGGCTCCAAAAGAGCAGGCTCCGATATTGACATAGAGAGCATCATAGGCATAGACGCAAAGAAGTTCAAGCAGCTTTCAATGATAGCTCAGGGTGCCTTTATGAAGGTGCTCAACGCTGACACCGAGACGAAAAACGTAATACTCAGGTCTATTTTCAATACCGATATCTACAAAAAGACGGAGCAGGCCCTCAAAGACGCCGCAGACAGGTATGACCGCGATTATAGCGCTATGACAAGCGAGTTCACTTCCAGATTGTCACGCACGTCGGCGCCAGTCGGAAGCGAGCTGGAGAATGAGCTTGAAGCGGTCAGGGACAGGAACAAACAGTACATAACCAATGCCGAGGATTGTATAGACGTGCTCAGCCGAATAATATCAGAGGATGAGAAAGCACTTGCGGCTCTGCGCGGGAAAACGAAGGAGATTGAAAAGTTTCTTTCGGACAGAAACGAGCTGATAGGCACTCTCAACGAGAGGGAAAAGACCAGACTTCAGTATATGGAGCTTTGTTCTAAGCTTGAACAGGACGAAAAGAGTCTGCCTGTGTTTGAAGCTGCTTTCAGCGCGGTCAAGGATAACGAAAGCAGGGCGGCATCTCTTGACAGCGAATACACACGTCTGGAAGCTTCTCTTGCAGACCACCGTAAGCGTGAGTCGCTTAAAAGAGAGCTGAACACAACGGAAGCCGGTATTGTGGATGCCCGCGAAAAGCTCGAAAAGAAAAGCTCTCGTGCAGAGCTGCTTTTGGAGGATATCATCAGGGTCAAACAGGAGTATGAGAGTCTTAAAGACTGCGGCGCCGACCTCGAAAGGATAAAGGCGTCCATTGACAGCCGGAAAAAGACCATAGGCGAGTACAGGAAGCTGCTTATTTCTGTGAAAAGCTATGGTAACGCTGTTTCTGACTATGAAAGCAAAAAGGCTGCATATCTGAGTAAGCGCGCAGAAAGTGACAGGCTGAACAGCGAGTATGAGCATCTTAACCGGGATTTTCTGGACGATCAGGCCGGTATTCTTGCGGGTACGCTTGAAGAGGGCCGTCCGTGTCCTGTCTGCGGCTCACTTTCCCATCCGCGCAAGGCCGTGAAGAAACAGAACGCTCCTACCGAGGAAATGGTAAAGTCTGCCCGGGAAAGCGCAGCATCAGGCGAAAAAGCAGCCGCCGATGCCTCTGCCCGGTGTGCCGGCGCAAAAGCCCATGCAGAGCAGATCGCAAAAAGCATTGAAGAAGCAGGCCGCGAGCTTTTTGAAAACGTCAGCGGCATTGCAGAGCTGAAGGCAGCCGCAACCGATGCCGGCATAAAGCTTACCAATGAGTTGAAGCAGGATGAAGCGCGACTTGAAGCCATAGGGAAGATGATCGGGCGCCGTGACGAGCTGCATGACAGTATCCCGACGCTTGAAGCCCAGCATGAGACTTTGCGCAGGGAGCAGGAAAATCTCAACAATAGTATTGCGGCATCGGCCCAGAAAAAAGAGAGCATTATTGCACAGATAACCGAGCTTGACAGCAAGCTCACTATAGACACCATGCAAAAGACCGCCGAAAGAATGGCCGAGCTTTCAAAAGAGAGCAAAAAACTCAGGGCAGACTATAAAAACGCAGAAAGCAGCCTGAATAACTGCCGCACCAGAATATCCCAGCAGAAAGCTACTCTTGATAGCTTCGGCGACATCAGTACGGAGTCAGCTGCCGGTGAGCTTGACTCGCTGAAAAAAGAGGTGTACGAACTCCGGACGGAAAATGACCGTATCGGTGAGGAACTGTCCGTTGTGAGAGTCAGATGTGAATACAATGCCGGTGTCAGAGATTACTTCAATGATAATTCCGCAAAGCTTGAAGATCTGAGGGCGCGTGTTGCCGCCTGTGCCGACCTTAGAGACACCGCAATCGCCAAGCTTCGTGACGGACGCAGCCGTCTTACGCTGGAAACCTTTGCTCAGGCTGGATATTTTGACAGGGTGCTGTTTTTTGCCAATGAGCGCATGGTGAAGATGAGCAGCGGAAAGTACGAGCTTCGGCGCTCCGAGGTCCCTATGGACAACGCCAGCAAGACCGGTCTTGATATAAACGTTTACGACTATGAAAGCGGCACCGAGAGATCAGTCATCACGCTTTCGGGCGGTGAGTCGTTCATGGCGTCACTGTCGCTTGCATTGGGATTTTCTGACGTTATACAGTCTGAGGCGGGCAATATCACTCTGGATACGATGTTCATTGACGAGGGCTTCGGCACGCTTGACGGGCATGTACTTGAAAACGCCTACTCCGTATTCAGTGACCTGAGCAATGAGAGCCGCTGTCTGGTTGGAATAATCTCACATGTTGAGGAGCTGAAATCCCGCATAAACAACCGCATAACCGTGACTAAGGACACCTCCGGCAACAGCCGCGCCAAAGTGGAGGTTGGATAAGTGTCTTGCTGCGTCCGGCGTGACGCTGCGCTCTCAAATTATTTGATAATAGTAAAACAATATAACCCCAGAGATGTGAAATGTCATTTCACGTCTCTGGGGTGTTGCCTTAGATCAGTATTCCGTCATGGGGTCATAGCGAACGCCGTTGTAGCGGGTCTCAAAATGCAGATGTGGTCCGGTCGAGTATCCGGTCGAGCCGACATGCCCGATGAGCTGTCCGGCGGAGACCGTGTCGCCTATGCTGACTGTGACATCACTGAGATGTCCGTAAATGGATATCTTGCCGTTGCCGTGGTCTATCATTACATACTTTCCGTAACCGCCGCCGCAGCCGCAGCTTGACGATTTACCATAGTCGTGATCGCATATGTCATTGGCAGAAAATACCACGCCGTCTGCGCAGGCCACTACCTTTGCGCCGTAAATACCGGCTTCGGCTATGTCGAGAGCACCGTGGTTGTTTTCTCCGCGCCATTCCTCAAACGTGGATGTGAGATAGGTGAATCCCGGGCAAGGCCATACATAACCACCGTCCGGGTCGGGCTGAACTACAATTTCAGTGTCTTTTTGTTCTGCAAGACGCTTTTTATACTCCGCAAGAGCCTTTTTCAGCTCCTTCTGGCGCGCTTTGTTGTCGTTCTGCTGCTTTTTCAATTCTTCGCTCTCAGTGGTAAGCTCTTTTATAAGCTTAGTGTTTTCCTCAAAAAGACCGTTTATTTCCGTCTTGTTCTTTTCAAGAGATGTCTTTTGCTCTTCAAGCTCCCTTTTGCTGTCCTGAAGCTCCTGCTGCTCCTGCGAGACGATACGCAGCTGTTCCTTGACGGAATCTATCATTTTCCTGTCGTGCTCGGACATGCTCTTGACCATTTCCGCCTTGTCAAGAAAATCCTCGAAGCTTTTCGCACCTAAGATGATTTCCAGTGAAGACGCGCTGCCGGCCTTGTGAATGGTTCTCAGCCTTACCCTCAGCAGATCAAGAATGTTCTCTATCTCCGCTTTCTTGGAGTCTATTATCTTCTGCTTTTCAGTGATCTCCTTATTCAGCTCGTCTATTCTTTTGCTGCGCTCCTGTATCTCTTCACTCAGGGAAGCTATTTTTTGCTGCAGCTCCTTGCTGTACTTCTGCTTTTGCGCCAGTTCATCCTTGGTTATCTGCAGCTTTTCGGCAAGCTCGGAATTCTCCGCTTCAAGCTCTGCCCGCTGACGTGAGTTTTCGTCAACGTCAAAGTCGACAGACACCTGATCGTCAGAGCTTGTTTCCTCGCCGTCCTCTTCGTCAGAACTTTCATCATCCTCGTCATCGTCTATGGTGTAGTCCCATTCGCTGCTTTCTTCACTGTAATCGTCATTGCCGTAGGTATAGTCATTATCATCGTTGTCATAGCCGGAGTACCCGTTATCGTCGCCGTTGTAGTCGGAGTACCCGTTATCGTCGCCGTTGTAGCCGGAATACCCGTTATCGTCGCCGTTGTAGTCGGAGTACCCGTTATCGTCGCCGTTGTAGTCGGAGTACCCGTTATCGTCGCTGCTATAGTCGTTGTAGCTGTCCTCATCGGCACCCGCAGTTATAGCAGCAGAAAGCACAAGCGCGGCAGTTAATGAAAAGACCGTTGTTTTTAAAAGCTTACCTGCCAATTACAGCCCCTCCTTCCTTGTTAAGATATCTTGTAATTGAGATAGACCCGCCCAGCAGACAGATAATAATGCCAGCTGCCGACATCAGCAGCAGAGTAGGCGCCCATATACTTTCAACCGAAAGGGTAGAGCTGCCTATCATGTTGATGACTCCCGCTGCGGCACTGCGCAGCGGCTCATAAACCGAGATAACTATGCACGAGGCTATCAGTCCGGAAATGAGACCTATTATCATAGCTTCTATCAAAAACGGTATGCGTATGAATGCGTTCGAGGCGCCTACCGAGTGCATGATGCTTATCTCAAAGCGGCGCGAGTACATGGTCATTCTTATGGTGTTTGAAATAATGAACAGAGTGACCACACCCAGCACCAGCACGACTGCCAGTCCCGCCGCCGTGACAAAATAATTCAGTCTTGTCAGCTTGCTTGCAATGTCGCTGCGGTCGCTTACGCTGTCAACGCCGTTGAGCTTGCTTATCTTTGCTACGGTTTCGGCATATTTTGAAAGATCGCCAAGCTTTACCTTATATT
>JAFTCS010000216.1 GCA_017454565.1 Clostridia bacterium | reverse complement strand
TCGGTCGGTGCTTCTGCTTCGCAGAGGTCTCCGCCGGAGACCCGCACCCCTCGACCCTGCAAGCCTTTGAAAAGGCTTGAGCGAAACTTTTGTGTTGACGATTTTGGCAATTTTTTCTAATTTTTTCGTGCGGTTGCCCTGAAAACAAGCCGCAGCAATATTGACAAACCACACTCCGGGTAATATAATAGACTAATCATAAATGAATTGAGGAAACATAATGAAATACTGCTCAAAGTGCAAGAAAATATACACCAAAAGCAATCCTGAGATCTGTCCGGCATGCGGCAGAGAGCTTATTTCTGATCCGGGCAGCTTTTCCCCGGTTGACATAGTAACAGCCCACGGCTTTGAGCTGGAGCGCGTATGCTCAGCGCTGAAGGAAGCCGGCATTCCCTTCTCGACCCGCGAGGTCAGGCGCGACATGGGCATACAGATACTCAACGCCGCACCGCCCGAAAACTGCATTGTCACTGTTCCGCTGGAGCAATACCAACAGGCTGTCGAGCTGCTCATAGGCATAGGCGCCATGCAGCAGGCCGAGGAGCTCAGTGATGACGACAGGCAGCAGATCGCCGATGACAAAGCAAAAAATGACGAGGAAACATCTCCCACCAAAGGCACCTTCAACAAGGTGGTGCTCATAATCATGTTCATTATCCTCGTGGGTATCACCATAGCAGCCGCCGATGTGATAGGCCGGCTGATAAATCCGTCATTCTACCAGTAAAAGAAAACGCAGCCGACAGGTCAAAGTCAGCTGCGTTTTGTTTTTTTATGGCGTAATCGTGACCGTCAGAAGAGGCGATCAGTATTTCTCGGCAAAGGACAGACAGTCTGTGCATCTGTCATCCTCGGGACGGCACTCGTGGGTACCCACATGAATGGATTCAAGTGAGCAGTAGTCGCAGCTGCCGCAGTGGTGAACGCAGTCCTCAACTGTACAATGGATACTTCTGTTTATATTTTCCAAAGTAAACAACCTCTTTTCTCCGCATGAAGCGGCAACAATAGCTTTCCACGCGGAAAAGGAAATTATTCATATAAAACAGAAGCGTTCCTGAAGAAAAAACGTTACGAAATGGTTTTACTCCTCGCTGCTTTGTTTTTCATAAAATGAGCTTTCTGATCTCGGGCACCGACTCCACAAATACCGCACCGGGACAGAAATTTTCCATCTCGCTCCGTGTGCCGTAACCGTAAAGACAGCCGATAAAATCCACACCTGTAAGAGCTGCACCCTCGGCGTCATACTTCGTGTCGCCTATCATAACGGCACGGCTCCTGTCGGTACAGCCAAGATTTTCCAGAGTATAGTCTATCACCTTGGCTTTGGTGCGGCGCTCTGTGCCGGAGGTAGCTCCGCCCACAAAATCGAACAGCTCAGAAGTACCCAGCATGCCGATTATCCTCTCGGCAAAAGGATAATATTTTGTTGTAGCCACCCCAATGGTCACTCCGTTTTCTTTAAGATCCACAAGCAGTTCCATCATGCCCGGATAAAGCTTATTTTTAAAAATGCCGTTCTCAAGGAAATTCCGCTTGTAGATCACTACGCCGGCTTCCGCATCCTCATGCGAAAAGCCGCACCTGCGCAGACTGTCGTACATCGGCGGGCCGATAAAAGTTCCGAGAGTCTTTTCATCGGGCAGCGGTCTGCCCGTTTCTTCAAATATTTTCCGGACGCAGTACAGTATGCCCTCACCGGATTCGCTGAGAGTACCGTCCAGATCAAAAAGCGCAATGTCATACTTTTTCATTTTATCCTGTCCTTTATAATCCTCGACCTCAATTATTGTCCACTTTTAAATCTGATAATAGTATTTACAATTTCAGCCCTTCATTGTCAGTGATATCCTGCCTTTTTCCACGTCCACAGAAAGTATCTTTACGTTTACCACATCGCCCACCCTGAGCACGTCTGAGGGATGTTTCACACGCTTATTGCTGATCTGTGAAATATGCACCAGTCCGTCCTGATGCACACCTATATCGACAAACGCGCCGAAATCTATCACGTTCCTCACTGTGCCTTTCAGCTCCATACCCGGCTTGAGATCTTTTATGTCAAGCACGTCTGTCCTGAGCAGCGGCGGCGGAAGCTCATCGCGGGGGTCTCTGCCGGGTTTGGTCAGCTCGTTTATGATGTCCATAAGCGTGGGTACACCTGTTCCTACCTTTTCGGCGGCATTTTCAGCACCGATAGCCTCTACCCTGCTCCTGAGCTCGCCTACACCGCCGTTTCGTATATCCTCAGGTTCATATCCGCAAAGCCTGAGAAGCTCCCTTGCAGCCTTGTACGACTCGGGGTGAACTGCCGTATTGTCAAGAGGTTCTTTGCTCTCTGCTACACGAAGGAAGCCTGCGCACTGTTCAAACGCTTTCGGCCCTAACTTAGGAACTTTTTTAAGCTCAGCCCTTGAAGTGAACGCACCGTTCTCCTCACGGTAGGCTACAATATTTCCCGAAACTGCCGAACTAATGCCCGATACCCTCGAAAGCAGCGCCGGGGATGCCGTGTTAAGGTCTGCTCCGACGGTATTTACACAGTCTTCTACAACTCCGTCCAGAGCCTCGCTGAGCCTTTTCTGCGGCATATCATGCTGGTACTGACCTACACCGATAGCTTTCGGCTCTATCTTTACAAGCTCGGCAAGAGGGTCCTGAAGCCTTCTGGCAATGGATACGGCGCTTCTCAGGGTCAGATCAAGCTCCGGCATCTCTGCGGCGGCAAGCTTTGAAGCGGAATAAACAGACGCTCCCGCCTCGCTGACCACCATGTAGGACACCTTTTCATCTATCTCACCGATACATTCCGCTGTAAACATTTCCGTCTCCTTAGAGGCAGTGCCGTTGCCGATGGCGATAATTCCCGCGCGGTACTTTCTTATCATATTTTTGAGAGTCTGCTTTGACTTTTCTATCTGTGCCGCACTGTGAGTAGGATAGATCACCGCCGTGTCAAGCACTCTTCCTGTAGGGTCAACAACTGCTAACTTGCAGCCTGTTCTGTAGCCCGGGTCAAGGCCGATGGCTGTAAATCCCTTTACAGGCGGCTGCATAAGAAGCTGGCGCAGGTTCATTGCAAAAAGCTTTATAGCCTGCTCATCGGCAGCGTCAGTAAGCTCAGAACGTATCTCTCTTTCTACCGACGGAAAAATAAGGCGTGAGTACGCATCCTCACAGGCAGCTTTCACCATATCGGCACAGTCGTTCTGAGCCTTTATCATCAGTCTGCATATAATGGTAAGGCATTTTTCGGGGTCGATATCTATTCCTACCTTCAGAAAACCCTCGCGTTCACCCCTGTCGATAGCAAGAATACGGTGACCGGCAATGCTCTTCACCGGCTCTGTGTGATCGTAATACATTGAATAAACGCTGTCCTTTTTCGGATCGGCAGCCTTTGAGCGCAGACTGCCGTTCAGCCTGATTATATTTTTCAGCCGCTTTCTTATCTCCGCATTGTCAGAGACATCCTCGGCAATTATGTCCATAGCTCCTGAGATGGCATCGTCACGGGTCGCAACACCCTTTTCTTCATTTATGTATTTGTCCGCTTCCAGCCCTATGTCAATGTTTTCCTGACCGAAAACAGCCTGTGCAAGTCCTTCAAGGCCCTTTTCCCTTGCAGCGGAGGCTCTTGTTCTTCTCTTGGGCTTGTATGGTCTGTAAATATCCTCGATCTCAGAGAGTATTTTTGCATTGTCGAGAGCAGCCCTTATTTCATCGTCCATTTTGCCGAGACCTTCTATAAGAGCCGCAACCTCTTCGCGCCGTTTATCGAGGCTCCTGAGATATTCAAGCCTTTCGCTTATCTCTCTTATCTTCTGGTCGTCAAGAGTTCCGTGCATCTCCTTGCGGTATCTGGCAATAAAGGGTATGGTGTTTCCTTCATCCAGAAGCGAGATTATATTTTCCGCATACTCCTCCTTAATGCTGAATTCCTGAGCAAGCTGCTTTGCATGATCCATTCCTTTTTCTTCCTTTCAAAAAGATTCCTGTATTATTTATGTTACACTACCGAGCCCATTTTTTTCTGAGGATAATAATGAGCGTAAGTGTTGTTCCCATGCCTATAAGGGCAAAAATGATTATTCCCACCAGCAGTGCCCTCGTATTCACCGGCTGAGCACCGGCTATTGACGAGGGAACCTCCTCGGTGATCGGTGTCATGGAGATACTGCTGACATCCGAAGCAAAGCCTATGTCAACGCTTACATCCATGTATGACTGGTAAAGCTCATATTCGGGCGGAAACGGGTCGTCCGGGCTTTCCGGAGGAGGCTTTTGTATCGGCAGCACCGTACCTATGCCGACCATCCAGTTCAGCGGGTCCCTGCGCGGCTGAGTAAGCTGCACATAGTCGCTTTCCTCAATATACGGCTCAGAAACGCCGGATGGTATGCCGCTGCTTTCCTCATAGTCAGATCTCTCCGGATAGCTTTCCTCATGGCTGCTCGGCTGTATGCTGCTTTCCTTGCTGCTCTCGTCACGCGATATATCAGAGCTTTGTTCGCTGCTCTGCTCTGCTCCTGAGCTTTCATCACTGCTCTCGTCGGAACTTTCGTCACTGCTCTCGTCAGAGCTTTCGTCACTGCTCTCGTCAGAGCTTTCGTCACTGCTTTCGTCAGAGCTTTCGTCGCTGCTCTCGTCGGAGCTTTCGTCATAGCTTGATTCGGTTTCCTCAGAGCTTTCAATGCTGCTTTCAGAGGTATAAGGGACCGGACTTTCGTCTGAATAATCGTATGATATTTCCGATTCGGGATAACTCTCTTCATAGCTGTATTCTATGGAGCTTTCATTATCGCCCTCCGCCGATGCCGCCACCGCCATGAACGACAGAAAAGACAGGGCAACCACAAGTGACAAAAATATACATCTTATATTTTTCACATTCTCACCGCCTATGTGCAACAATAGCTCCCCCACAGGGAACGAAATGACATATTTATCTGATTATAACACAAGCGAAGAAAATATTAAAGTCTTTTTTTTCAATCAGTCAGAGAACTGTACGAAAAACTCTCCAAGCCTTATATTATACCTGAATCCGTGAAACTCAAATAGCAAAAATAGCTGAAATCAGGAAAAACAGAGCTTTACGATCAAAAGTTTGATACTTTGATCATCACCCAATGGGTGCGTTCTGCCCGCCTGCTCGGCGGGGTGTAAATTTGCC
>JAFTCS010000215.1 GCA_017454565.1 Clostridia bacterium | reverse complement strand
TCGGTCGGTGCTTCTGCTTCGCAGAGGTCTCCGCCGGAGACCCGCACCCCTCGACCCTGCAAGCCTTTGAAAAGGCTTGAGCGAAACTTTTGTGTTGACGATTTTGGCAATTTTTTCTAATTTTTTCGTGCGGTTGCCCTGGCGCACCTCGCAGTTTTTTTGAATGAAAACGCTCTGTCACTGAGCAAGCCCGTGACAGAGCATTTTTTACTGATCGGTTTCGTAATCTTCTGTGAGCCAGACAAAGCTTCCGGCTCTTGCCGGATACAGTGTCATTTTCGGTTCAAGACCGTCGATAAAGGATTTGAAGAGGGTATAATAGGCTTTCTGCTGCGGTAGATATTTATTAGTAAGCCTTCCTTTGTAGTCTTCATCGCTCTCGCCGTCTCTTCTTACATCCGACTTGTAATCTACTATGCAGGCTCCGTTGTCGGTAAACACGATAAGGTCGGACTTTCCGCTGAAGCTTGCCTTTGTGATATTCTGCTCGTCATCTGCTTCCATAGCGGATTTTACCAGGCAGACCATCTTATCGTCACCGCTGAATACACCGTAGACAGACGTTTCCATAGCAGCCTCTGCGCTGCCGTATTTTGCAGCAAATTCTCTTGCAAAGACCTGCAGATCATTCAGCGCGGAATCATAATATTTTTCAAAGCCTGAACCATCCGCGCAGGTCTCAAATACAGCCTGCTTTACAATCCGGCCAAGAGAAGCATCCGCGCCGGACTGACTGAGCATGCGGTTCTCAAGGTAAAGCTCAAACGCTCTGTGCATTATGGTTCCGTATTCTCCGCCTTTAGCCTGCTTTACCTCCTGCTGCTTTTCATCATCACCGCTGTCTGACACAACAGGAGTATCATTTTCGGCGGTATCTTCATTCCGGACATCATCGTTCTTTTCGGTTTCAGGAGTCACAGGAGCATCAGCAGTCTTTTTCTTCTTTTCCTTCTTTTCAAGACCGCTGGGGCTTGTGGTTATATAATGCTCACCAAGCTCCAGACCCTGAGTATCGACCCGCTTTAAAGTGTACTCGGTATATGCAGGATTATCCGCAGTACCGCCCGCTGCGGAAGAATTATCGTTGTCCGGTTCTTTATTGCCGGGTTTAAGGAAATTGTATTCAACAACTCTGGCGCGGGTATCGCGCACATACATTCTTCTGATGACCTCCTGCTTTTCGGCCTCCCGGTATGCGTCTTCGGTGCTCTGGTCAAAAAGATTATAATATTTTTTGCTGTACTTTGCTTTTTCAGGGTCCCATCTGGCATATCCCGGAAGATAAAGAATACTCATATACACCTTCGGGCGTGAAGCTATGCCCGTTTTCCCGTCAACACTGGTTATGTATTCGGCATGGCTCCTGCGGATGTCGCTTTCGGCACATTTTTCGATCTCATAATCAGGTTCATAAGCAAGATAGTTTATGACAATGTTCTCTTCAAGACCCTTTGCCTGATGCAGATTCATCACCCTTACGCAGTCGGTTTTGTCAGACGGCGTAAGCAGACGCTTATGCTCCACAGATACAAATCCGTCCGCGTATTCGCTTATCGCATCTATATTGTCACAGGAGTTTTCGTACATACCCTCAAAAAACTGGTAAAGCAGCGGCAGCTCGGAGGCCATAGTGATATAATTCACCTTTTTGTCAGTAAGCCTCCCCTTGACAAGAGCATCATAGAGAGCAGCCATCGGACCGCATTCCTTGCACATCTTCCGGGCTTCGGATATCATTTCCGAGATCTTTTCAATATCATCATTTGATACCCTGTCGAATATAGTGCCGTCCTGCTCAGTGAACACACCATTAGCGGTAAACGACATGCTCTCCGGTGAAAATGTTGCCGCAACCTCAGCAAGGTGAAGATTGTTCTTCTCTTTGAGGTACTTAATCAGTGCGCAGACACGCTTTATTGCCCTGTTCTCGCCCGGATGATTCTCACCGGACACAGACGCCGGTATGCCGTTCTTTTTCAGAGCTTCGTATATGCTCGTTGCTTCCTCCTTGAAGCTTGTAAGCACAAGGATATCGCCCCATTTTACGCGGCGTTTTTCAAAGCTTACGCTGCCGTTATCATTGCGTCTGACCAGACGTATCTCTTTTGACCTCAGCCCGGAAATGAAATCTACAAGCTCGCCAAGCGTTTTCTTTTCCACAGGCTTGCTCATTTTTTCGCTCACGATAACCGAGTCATCCGCATCTCCGTTATCCTCGGGAATAATTTTTGTGAACATCGGGTTATAATCCGTGTCGGTCTCGGCAGGGCTGCCTGAATCGAGTAAAAATCCGAATTTGCCGCCTGCACCGTACAAGTCGTTCACTCCGTCAATAAGCTCCTTCTGAGAACGGAAGTTCATAGACAGGCTGCAGCTTTCCGATTTTTCGGTATTGAAATAGGTACGCCTGACGTAATCGAAGAATCCGACCTCTGCGCCGCGGAAACGATAGATAGACTGTTTCTCATCGCCCACTAAAAAGATAGACTTATCCCTGAGGATACCGCCCTCTGTGCATATTGCTAAAAGTATTTTCAGCTGGAGATAATCTGTATCCTGAAATTCATCAACAAATACGACCCTGTATTTTTCACGGAAATACTTTACGGCATTTTCGTTCTTCATAAGCTCTGCGGTGCGGTAGAGTATGTTGTTCATATCCAGCTTCATTTCGGCGCGCTTATTATCAAGAGCTTCATACATTTTTTTGATGTAGCCTATAGTGCATGCCGTCCTGTCAGTAACCATCTCAGTACAAAGACTGTCAATATTATACTTTTTTATTGAATCAAGTATTTCATCAGTGAAAGCTATGCGCTTTAACAGTTTTTCTTTCATGTTTTTATCTCTGGTATTCGCCTTTGCTTTCAGCTTACCCTCCACCTCTTGCAATTTATCATTCAATGAACCGCTCTTTTTATCTGCGTTTTTTGCTATGGAACCGGCAAAAGATAGCATTTCGCCGAGACTTTTGTTTCTCCCCCAGTCAAGTACGTCTTCCTTTAATTCTTTAAGATCTTTAACATCCGGCTCAAAGGACTGCACAGCTTTTTCTATCTCTGCAAAACATGAACTGAAAGACTTTCTGAACTCTTCTCTTTTGGGATTGTCGGAAATATACTCTCCCTGAATATCAAGCCCGGGTATTTTTAGGACACCAGAAGCATTGTCAAATATTACGTTCGCGGTGTCGCTGCCCCAGTATTCGCGCAGCAGCATAAGTTCGATTCTGTTTTTGCGGTCATTCATATGATCCCTGATAAACTGCATCACAATGCCGTCGCTGCCCTCGGACTCTTCGGAATAATCCGGAGCTATACCCAAACCGCAGTCAAAGACTCTCTGCCGGACAAGACTGCTGCAAAAGCTGTGTATTGTGGAAACGTTTATGTCGTCAGTATTTATTTCACGGAAGTCTGCATCCGCCTTGCGCATAGCATGATATTTTTCGTTTATTCTTTTGCGCAGTTCCTCAACGGCGGCGTTTGTAAAGGTGATTACAACCGTTTGTGACGGCTGAAGCTCACGGTCGCCGTTAAGCATGTTAAGCACTGCCTTTGACATCATCTCGGTCTTTCCTGCGCCTGCGCCGGCAGACACAATATAGTTCTTGTCCGGATTTTCAAGCCTTGAGCGCAGTTCGTCCTCCAATGCTATGGCAGACATCTGCTCATCGTTGGTCTTGTTTATCTCACTGTTCATTATTTGCCGTCCTCCTTCCTGCATCCTCCGCAGATCTCCTTATACGGACAGTAGGCTACATCATTCAGCGGTGTATTCTTGCCCTTTTCAATGATATCATCGTTGAATGTGTGGTCGGGATAATCACCCTTATTAAAGGCATCCGCTATCCTGTTCAGCATTGTTTCGATACCGTCATTAAGCTCAGGCTCACCCTCGAATATTATCTTTGTAAAATTGGTTTTGTCATTGGTTGCAGTGAATTTTTCACCGTCATATTTGTAGACTGTCTTATTTTCATCAAACGGAAAGACAAATACGAATCCGTCAACTACGGCATTATCCACCTGACCGCTGTTTTTCAGCTTTTCAAAATACAGGCGGGCATCATTCTCCGTAGAATTCTCCTCAGACGTATCAAGCTCGTTTTTCAGCGCTTTTATGTAAACATAATGCTGTACCAACAGCCGGGTGTAATTTTTAATAAAGGTATCCATTTTGCCGGTCTTGTAGTCAACAATGCGGAAATGCAGTGTTTTGTCCTTTACTGCCACGTCTATCCTGTCAAGAAAGCCTATCCGGTAGTTAAGCTTGATCCTGTCAAGATCATCACTGACCTCTCCACTGAATTTGTACTCCATTGCAAAGGGAGCATAACCGTCATCTTCCCCGCACAGGTCTTTAAGATAAGCTACCGCAGTCTCTCTGATCTCACCAAGCTCACGCTCCTTTTCGGAAGCCAGCTCACACGGAACAAGACTGTACTTTTTGACAACGCCGTCAAAAACAGAGGCGAACAGCTTCTCGTCAAAATATAGCTTAGCGACGTTCCCGCTTTCATCCCGTATCGAATCACTGCTGCCAATACAGAATTTGCCGAGATAATCCTCCATCACCGAATGGAAGAAACTGCCCCTCTTTGCCCGGTCAAGCCATGTGTGAGGTATATTCTCCTCCGGTTCATTACTGATATAGAACAGCTTTTCAATCGCATATCTTCTCGGACAGCATAAAAGAGTATGGAAGCTGCTGGCGCTGAGATTCAGCTGCAGCTTGTTGTCATCGGCTTTTTCAGAGGTTTCACCCTCAGTCTGCTCGGTATTTTCAGTGTCATTATTTCCGGAGACTGTACCCGTGTCACTCTCTGCGGCAGCATCCTCCCGGGAATCTTTATCCTTTTTCTGCTCTTTTTTTCTGGCGGCTTCTTCCTTCTCTTTTTTTCTGACAGCTTCATTTATTCCGGAGAAAATAATATTCTTCTCAGCTTCATCCGTTTCATCCTTTTCCGCGGGTTCAACAGAAAAGATGTTCTGGTCATTCTTCACAGCAAAGGTATCGCAGGAGCTGAGGAAACCGAGGGAATTGTTGTCCTCTGTGATCTCCCCGCCGTCAAGCAGATTCTCAACAATGTACGAGGACGAACGCAGCCGGAGATCAGACTGGTCATAATACGGATAGCTTACGGTAAGTGCAGCTTCCTTTCCTGAAACAGAAGCCTTGAGGTACTCAACCGACCTGAGCATCAGATCATTTTTTGTGCAGCCCTGATAAAGAGACGCAAGCTCCTCATCACCCAAAAGCTCCATTATCATCTTATCGGATATGAGCGGGGATTCGTCCGTTTTCTGCAGCATAAGGCTTGACGACATACCCACAATAAATACGTTCTTTCTCATAGGTATGCTTTTTCTGCCGGACAGTCCGACTGCAAGCACTGCATCCGCATCGGATTTTTCCCCTATGCGCAGCGAACCGATAAGCTTGACCATCAGATCATAGAATTCATCAAAGGTATAATCCGAGTCATTGCAGCTTATTACCTCGCGCAGCTTCTCCTCAGCGGCTTTGCTTTTTCTTCCGCTGCTGTATCTGTTTACAAAATCCGAAAGTCTCTCAAAAAGCTGCACAGGCC
>JAFTCS010000214.1 GCA_017454565.1 Clostridia bacterium | reverse complement strand
TCGGTCGGTGCTTCTGCTTCGCAGAGGTCTCCGCCGGAGACCCGCACCCCTCGACCCTGCAAGCCTTTGAAAAGGCTTGAGCGAAACTTTTGTGTTGACGATTTTGGCAATTTTTTCTAATTTTTTCGTGCGGTTGCCCTGTGATATGCAGGCATAACCCTTGAGTTTTCAGGCAGAGCATGATATAATAGACGCATAACTATCTGAGGGGTGCCGCCATGAGCAGCGAAAAGATACGAAAAAGAATTATTTTTCACGGATGGGTGCAGGGAGTCGGTTTCAGGTACCGCGCATATTATGCTGCCGAAGCCGCAGGTGCCACAGGCTGGGTAAAAAACAGCTTCGACGGTACTGTAATCATGGAGATACAAGGCACCGAGCAGCAGATCGATATGGTCATAGCGGGTATAAACAAAGGAACCTTTGTGAACATAGAGCGTATGGACTGCACTTCCCTTCCGCTGGACCCCGAGGAAAGACGTTTCAGAATAAAGTAAAAAAACACAGGTACGGAAAACTCAATTCCGCACCTGATTTTTTTGCAAAAGACTATTTATTTTTCATCCTGCACAATACTGCTTACTTGATATGAATAGTAAGTAGCCGACTGATTGTCACTGCCGCCAAAGCTGAGCTTGCAGTAGGCACTGGCTGATATTTCAGCATTCATAGTATTTCCGTACAGCTTGACCTGTCCGTCTGTTACCTTAAACTTTGAAAGAGACTTCTGCTGCTCTGCTGATGTATCATCATCACCGAGTATCTGAACACCGTCAAAAATCTTGCTGTCAAGACCGAATACCTCAACAGCCTGCTTCTCGGCAATCGCCAGCATATCGTCTGCTACTGCGGCATCAAAGTTTTTCTGTACGCTCCATGATGTAGGTAGACGGAATTCAAAATTGTTGACTGTGATTTTTCCGTCAGTGTCCTTTCTTGCCGTAAGCAAAAAGCTCATTTTTCTTTCGCCAAGACCTACCTGATAACTCTTGTTGCCTTTCAGCAGACCTTTTGGAGATTCCTTGTCGGTCTCTGACAGACGATAAGAATACTGTAGTATTTGGTGCCGTCACTCAGAGTTGCTTGATTAAGAGTAGTTGAATCAAGGTAATTGCTCTCAAACGGATCATACTTATCACCGTAGGCAAGAGCCTTATTGTAGAAATCACCCTTGCGGTAGTCGGTGCCGCCCACATCATATTCAAGCATTTTGTCAATCGGCAGATCAAGCACCATAGGAACATAATCGTTCTTGTAGCGGTAATTCTCGTATCCTCCATAGAATTCAAAGCTCAGCGAGACACTGGTTATGCCCAAATAAACAGACGCATCTCTTGTAACCGTATAATGGAACTTTTCGTCGGGTGTTTCCAGTCTTTCAATAAGCTTGCTGCTGTTACTTGCTGAATAGCTGCTGTTGCTATCCTGATAGATAAGATATTCCGCGATATCCTCTCTGAACACCGTTTTTGCAATATTGAATATATCATCCTGAGTGTATTCGCCTCTGATAGTCAGCTTGTACTTATCCGGTGCATCAAATCTTGAATAATCACGGCTGACAGAAAGCTCCACAACCTTGCCGACAGTGTAAGTATCATAATATGATACCTTGTCAAGTCCTGCCTTCATAGACGCAAGGTCATCGCTGATACCTATATAGCTCCTGCTTACGCTGCAGCCCGTATAAAGGCCGGTATCATCAGTAGCGGTGTAGTGTTCCCCCTCAGAAACCACTTCCATGAATTCCAGACCAGAAAAAGCGGGCGTTTTGTTTATGGCTTCCTTGGCGGCATCGTAGTCGAACATTTCTTCAGGCTTTATGGTGAAGAAATCATCATATTCGGTTGCATCAGGATGCTGAGTATACACTGCATCCTTGAAGGTTTGATACTATTTATTCAATAACGCTGTAAATCTTATCGGTTTTATTCTGTTCCGGGCAGTTTTTTGCCGCCTTTGAAGTATTTCAGCCTTGTTCTTCCGTTGCTGCGGTAAGCAACGAACTTGCCTTTAGCGCACATTATGCGTATGCAGATAGCTATAATGATGACCACCACGCCGAACACAAACATTATCCATGCCGGATAGGTGGTGTACTGCACCGGCATACGCAGGATGCGGCTAACAGAAGGATATTTCGGGTCAACAAAAACCGTGAAGTGTTTTCCCCTGATTTTCAGAATACTCTTATTCAGACCTCTGCGGCTGGCAAGTGAGTAGTCGATAGTCTCCTCGTTCTTGTACTTCTGGGAGTTGAATTCGTACTCATAACTGACTATATATTCATAGTAGCCGGCGTCGTAGTTCGGCTCCCTCCGGACATCAATGAGGGTGGCTTCTGTCTGCTCATAACCCTTTACGGCTTCGTTTGTGCTGATGCATTCCACAATATTCGGGATAGTCGTTTTCAGGCACAGTACGATCATCACCACGCCGATCAAAAGAAGAAGAAAAAATGCAGTATTGCTGTCTTTGGCGGTTGACGGTCTTGCGCCGGGAAAAACCTTTGCGAACAACTCCGGATCATTGATGCCGTCAGCTATAAAGTCGTACTTCATAAAGCTGTTAAGGCGTTCGGCTCTCCTCTGCCCTATCTCCCACTGGGTCGCGGCAAGGCCGCCGAGGAATCCGGGAGTTTTACTGTCGGTCGTGGTCATAGATATGCCAAGCGTAGGATTGACCTCCGAAAAAGGCCCTACAGGGAATTCCCTGTTTACATCAACACCTACATAGCCCACAGGGTCTGTCCTGTCAGGATTCCTCTTGGCTCCGGTGTTTGTATATTCAGAGTAGGAAAAGTCACCGCGCGCATTCTTTTGTCCGGAATATGGCGAATTGACCTGACGGCCGTTAACAGGCGCTCCATTCCCGGAGTAACTGTTTTCGGTGTTTTTATACTCCACTTTCTGATATCTTTTGCCGCTGTATTTTTTTCTTATCTCGGCATATTCCTTTGTATCGGAGTAGTCATCAAGATAAGGCACACCGTTTCCGCTGTAGTTTCTGCCGGTGTATGCGTTATTGCGGTAATTCTCGCTGTTATAGCTGTTATTTGTATTGTAGTCACCGCTTACAAAACCGCTGCCGTTATCCGGCTCAATATCCGTAAAGGTCGTGTTGACGTTGCTTTCGCTTTGTATGTATCCGCCGTTTGAGTATGCGCTGTTATACTCCATTTGTTTGCCGGAAACATCGCAGCTGCGGTCAGTATCAAAGT
>JAFTCS010000213.1 GCA_017454565.1 Clostridia bacterium | reverse complement strand
TGTTCATATCAATATTGTTACAGAAAATACATTATCCTTCAGTTTCGCTTCGACTGTCCAGCCGAGTCTTTCACATAAAAGCTTCACAGCATACAGCCCAAGTCCGCTGCCGCTTGTCGTCCTTACGTCCATTTGGTAAAACGGATCGAACACTCTGTCAATATTGAGCGAGGTGCTGTCCGCAAGAGTATTGAATACGCATAGCATAACCCGACCGCCGTCCTGTTTCAGCGTCACGCCGAAGCTGTCAGCGGTATATTTCTGCGCATTGGACATCAGGTTGTTCAGTATCCTTGTCAAGCAATGCAGATCGGACTTTAACACAATACCGTCGGCAATTTCATAGTCCGTGCTGATATTTCTCTCCGCTATCCATGAGTGCTGTTCAAGCACTGTTTCTGTCAGAACATTGCTCAGACTAATCTCCTCTATGTTCAGTTCCTCGCCGCTGTTCTCAATCTTCGTCAGCTCAAAAAACTCATCAGAAAGCTCTTTGAGATACCTATTTTTCTGCATGACAATCCCGAGATACTCTGCATTCTTATCCGACAGTTCACCGCTTTTCTCAATCATTTGCAGATAACCGAGCGAAGCCGTCAGCGGCGTGCGGAAGTCATGGGAGATGCCAGAAATGACTGTTCCGAGCTGCTTTTTCCGTTCCTCATATTCCACGCCGAGCTGCCACTGAATGTCGGTATGCTCATTGACCTTGACAGCGAGTTCAACTAAATCCTTATCAAAATCCGTGACCTTGACAGGCTGTCTGTAATCGCTGTCTTTCAGCTTTTCAAGCTCCTGCGAGAAGTGACGGATATTCTTTTTCAGCGAGAGATATTTCCACAGCAGTACACACAAAACGACAAGGGGGCATACGCAGGCAGTTATGAGCAGAAATTCCATAGCGTGTACCTCCTTTTGTTATCAGCAAATTGGGTGCGGTTCAAGTTCAACTTTCTTTTTCAGCGTGAAATAGCCTATAAGATAATAGGTCACACAGGAAACGACTGCCGATGCAATGACCTTGATCACAAAGTCGTCAGTTATGTCAAGGACAAGCAGTGTACACTGCCCGCAACAGAGCAGAGACAGCGGAGAATGTGACAGTGCTTCAACGTCAGAGCCATTCACCATAAGCAGCATCACACTAAATACAGGAGCGAATGTACCTATTTTTAGCAGCGGGCTGAGAAAGACGATACAAAGAGTTGCCCTGACGCACAGGATACAATAGAGCAAGAGCCGTTCCACTGTCTGCGGACTGCTGTCATTGATAAGGCTTACGATAGCTGCTGTGGCAAGAAAAGCTAAGATAGACGGTAGTATCACAATCGTTTTTCCGAGAAGGATCTGGTGCGGTCGGAAGCCTGCCATGACTTCATATATCTGTATTCTTTCCGAATAGCAATAGCTTATCACCATAACAGGAATAAACAAGGAAATAAACATAGCCATAAGTCCAGGCTGTGAAAAGGCTTGTGCCGGATTCGGATCAAGCAAAAAACCTGTTGCGATTACCACAACAGCGGCTATGAATATAGCGGTCAGCGAAACGATTCTTTGTTTCATGATCATCATCTGCGATCTGATCATATTATTCATGCCTGCCACCTGCCTTTTCCAGATAATAGTCCTCTAAGTTCTGTCCTTCCTCGTTCAGACGGGTTATCACAAGTCCGTTATCCGTTAGGGTTTTCGAGATATGGTGAACATCACTGAGATGCTCGAAAATCTGTATCTCCTCGCTGTGAATGACCTTGTAATCGTGAATGGACAGCTTGTCTTCGAGGACTGCCGCTGTTTTGTTGATATCATCTGTCCGCAGAGCGATATGACCTCTGCATTTTACCAGAAGCTCCTCATGACTGAGGTTTTCAATCAATTCTCCGTGACTGATGATCGAGAATTCGGTACATAGTTCCGACAACTCCGACAGCAGATGACTGGAGATCAGGACGGTCACGCCCCATTCCTCCTGCATACGCTTGATAAGCTGACGGACTTCCACAATGCCCTCCGGGTCAAGCCCGTTCACAGGCTCGTCCAGCACCATGATCTCAGGCTTCGGCAGAAGCGCCATACCGATACCGAGCCGCTGTTTCATGCCGAGGGAGAATTTAGCGGCTCGTTTTTTGCCGGTGTTTTCAAGTCCAACGAGGTCAAGTATCTCGTCAATGCGTTTTTCATCGGGATAGCCACGAAGATAGCGGATATATTCGAGGTTCTCACGGGCTGTCATGGAGCCTGCAATGATCGGCTGCTCAATCATAAAACTTATTCTTGCACGGGAATCGTCCAGATTCTCAGAACTGCCGAACAGCTCCATCTCTCCCTTTGACGGAAAGAAAAATCCTGCCAGTATCTTCATGATCGTGGTCTTGCCTGCGCCGTTCGGGCCGATCAGTCCGCAGATATGTCCACGCTCAACGGTCAGGCTGAAATCGTGCAGGACTTCCTGCTTTTTATAGGACTTGCAGAGTCCTTTCATGGTGATCACGCTATTTCCCATAGCGCCGCCCCCTTTCGTTTCGTTAATCCCATTCTACAGATAAAGGTAAAGAAAAGGTTAAGCGAATGGTAAAGAAAACGTTAAGATACAAGACGATAGCCCATACCCCAGACCGTTTCGATATATTCATTGCCGGGATCGAGCTTTTTGAGCTTGGAACGGATATTGCTCATGTGGACTTTCACCGTGCTGTCATCGCTGAGATAATTCTCGCCCCAGACGCTTTCAAAGAGATTTGCTTTCGACCACAGCTTTGCGGGATTTTTCAGCATAAGCTCCAATATCGCAAATTCCTTGCTTGTCAGGGTGAGAGGATTGCCGCAGACGGTCGCAGTCCCTGCTGTAATGTCAAGTGACAGTTTTTTATAGGTCAGTGTTTTTGCTTCCTCTTGTTTATGTGGATTCCCCTCGTATCTCCGCAGGACAGCTTCCACACGCACAAGCAACTCGTCAAGGTCAAAGGGCTTTGTGATGTAATCGTCAGCACCCATTCGTATCAGGTCTATCTTTGAGCGTGTCTCACTTTTTGCTGACACCACGATCACGGGAATATCGGAAAATCCCCGTATTTTCTCTAATACCATATCACCGCTTTGAAAGGGCAGCATCAGGTCAAGTATCAGAAGTGACAGGTCACTCTGTTCCCGAACTATGCGCACAGCATCAAGACCGTTCATGGTAGACAGTGTTTCATATCCCTGAGAGGACAGATATTCACATATTAGACGATTGATCTCCTTATCGTCCTCGGCAGTCAGTATCTTTTTCATGGCGCACCTCTCGAATATTGATGATTGCATTTGCTCCGCAACCAGGGCAATTACTTAGTGAATCGCTGTACTTTGTACCGCAATATTTCCACTCTTTCATCTCCTCGTCATTTTTATATGTGAATCGACTTTAGTCAGCAGACCACATGATGTTGTTACTATCCACAATTCCTGTGGATAGTAACGTTTTTCTACTATCATGTATTACTTCACCATAATCAAACTATTAAGGCAACACCGCACAAAGATTGTACGATGAAGCAAGATGTGATAAACTAAAGATATGAATAAGCAAATGAGTTTCTCCGACCTGACAGATGAACTGGCGCAGGTACGGACACACAAAAAAGAGTTTCTCGCGCAGATCGAGAAGATCATCCCGTGGGGAGAATGGGAAACCATCGTCCAGCCGTACTACTATAAAGGAGAGCGCGGCAATAAACCCTACGATTTGAATCTGATGCTCCATCTGCATGTCTTGCAGAATCTGTACGATCTCTCCGACATGGCAACAGCGGCAGAGGTCATCGATAGCCGCGCTTTCTCTGACTTTTGCAGCGTGAGCAGTAGCAATCAGGTGCCGGACGGGGACACGATAGGCCGTTTTCGGAATCTTCTCGTCAAGAACGGATTGCAACAGCGGTTCTTTGGGCAAGTGCTGAAAATGCTGATGGACCGGGGCTTGATTCTCAAAAAGGGAACCATCGTAGATTCGACAATCATCGCAGCGCCCTCCTCGACGAAGAATGAGGAAAAGAAGCGCGATCCTGAAGCTGCTTCGACGAAAAAGGGGACGACCTGGCACTTCGGATACAAGGCGCACATCGGTGTCGATAAGGACAGTGGCTTGGTTCACCATGTAAAAGCGACAGCGGCCAACGTCCATGATGTGACAGTTGTTCCGGAGCTGATGACTCAGGAAGAAGAAGTCATGTATGGTGACAGCGGCTATGTTGGCGCTGAAAAGAGAGCAGAAGCAGTCAAGCGCAACAACAAAGGCAAGAAAATCCGCTACAAGATGAACCGCAAGCCCCGGCAATATAAGAACAAATCTCCGCGTTCTCAGGCACAAATCAAGCGTTACGAGAGGGCAAAGTCCTCTGTCCGAGCAAAGGTCGAACACGTCTTTGGAGTTGTGAAGAAACTGTTCAAGTACCGAAAGACGCGATACCGAGGTTTGGAGAAGCAAACCGAGAAACTAAACATGATGTTTGCGCTGGCAAACCTGTATCTGGCTGACAAGCACGGCTTGCTGGCCTGATTCAGTACGCCTTGCGCAGAAAAAAAGAGAGTTTTCCACAGGCAATTCCGCGCCGTTGCTCTGGCGCTATTTATTTGAAGTTATTGTGTGGTGTTGCCTTAACCATTATAGCATTTTTCTATTGGATCTGGAAGACGTTTCGGAGGCGGATTCTTTGAAATGCTCAAAGGTTACGCGGCGGATTATTGGGATTGGATCAATGACTGAAACAATTCCGCCTGAAGATCACACAGCACCACAATCCATAATAGAGCAAGGAGCTGTAGCAAAACGAAAGGCTTGCTACAGCTCCTTAACAATCTCTACCGTCAAGAAAAATGCCAGAATAAAGTG
>JAFTCS010000212.1 GCA_017454565.1 Clostridia bacterium | reverse complement strand
GGTTCACCCCTTGCGGAGCGCAGAAGCAAAAAGTGTTTCGCTCTCTGCGGAGAGCGAGTCAAGGGGGGACTTTTGCGGAAAAGTCCCCCTTGACAATCCCCGAAAACGAACTTTTTCCGTTCTTAGTTTCACGGATTCAGGTATAAAATAATAACCGCAGGGCGGATATGCCTTGCGGTCCTGACAAAAAACCAGCCGTTCCCGTGATGAGGACGGCCGGTTTTTGCTATTATTCGGTTTGTATTCAGAACGGTGCGTGACCGCACCGTACGATTCGCGGCGCAGAGCCTGCGCACCCGACCGTCACGCACCGTCGCCGGTTCGGGCGACTTGCTCTTCGTAGATGAATTCTGCGACACTCTGGCGGAATTTATCCCAGTCGCGGATGAGAATGACAGACGAAAGATAACCGTTGATGTAAACAGGGTGTTCATCCGATGAAAAATAGAAAAGTGAACCCAGAGTGTTTACATTCGGCGCAGCTTCGGAAACGACCTCGTAGCCAAGATAGGTGGTTATCTCGCTGGCAAGAGCTGTGATCTCGGAAGTCTTGATGTTGGTGGTTATCATCGGGCCGATCTCGTAGATGACCGACATTATGGTGGGCAGGTCGGACTTTCTGAGCTGGTTGATTATAATGTTTATGACCTCACGCTGGCGCTTTGTGCGGGTGAAGTCGTCACCGCTGCATATATCCTCTTCGCCGCGGTTGCGGGCATGCCACAGAGCCTGACGCCCGTTAAGACGTACCTTAGCCCGGGCAACGCCCTCGCTGTCCTCCTTGAAGGTCAGCTTGTTCTTGTTTATGGGCTTGTCTTCCTCTGCTACGGTGGTCATCCAGACATAACGCAGGTTCGCGCGGACGTCCTCTTTATAATAGGGGTCAGCATTCTTGTATTCGTCCTGATCGTTTATCCAGACCTGCCAGTTGATGTAATCTACCTCTTCCGAGGTAAGCTGTACATCAATGCCGCCAAGCACATTTATTATCTGCTTGAAGCTTGCAAAGTCTACCACGGCGTAACGGTCTATCTTGATGCCGTAGTTCTTCTGTATGGCTGCAACGGTCAGACCTGCGCCGCCGTAGGTATAGGCAGCGTTCAGACGGTTCTCACCGTAACCCGGTATATCAACGTATGTGTCGCGCATGAGAGAAAGCATCTTCATCTTCTTATGGCGCGTGTCGATAGAGAATATCACCATGGTATCGGAGTTGCCTGCCTGCTCAGCATCGGCGCGGGTATCCTCGCCGAAAAGCATGATGTTCAGCACCATGGGATCATTAAGAAGCTCGCCGCTGTAAGGAACAACGACATCTTCGTTGTCCGAACCGCTTGTATCGTTGTGCTTGACGCCGGAGTTCTGTGTGGAGTTTCCGTTGCTTACGGTGATCTCCTTGTAATTTATCCTGTGGAAATATGTGTACATAACAAGACAGCCGCTGCCGACGATTATCATCAGTGCACCAAGTACAGAAGCGATAACATTTATCGCTACTCTTCTTTTGCGCAGCTTTACCTTTTCCGGGGCACTGCCGGATATTGTTTCGGGTGTCTGTTTTTTTGTTTTTCTGCTGTTGGTGGTAGTCTGGCCGCCGGGGGTATTTTCGTTTCTGACGTAGTACACCTCGGTGATGCCTCTGGGAGCTTTTTTGCGCTTGTTGTTTCCGTTTTTATCCGATGACATAAAACAGCCTCCTTTTTGCCTGCCCAAAGACAGAGCCTGCGGTTATAGCGCAATCCGATTCATTTATTATATATCAGAAAGCAGCGCTTGGCAAATGATTTTTTAAAAAATGTCGGCTTTTATATTTTTTTCATCGGATACCGGTAATTATTGTTTAATATTCAGCAAAATTTTTTCAAAGTGCAATGTTCTGCTCGTCAAGGGAGAGTCTGTATGAGGGGAGAAAGTCCTCCATGAACACATCAAGCTCCGGCAGAGCCATCTCCTTTAATGATTGCAGGATACCTGCGCCGGCTTTTGTAAATTCCGCGTTGCCGAGGCGTTCTTCCTCTATGCACTTTATCAGAGCCGAAAGCTTGTCGGCGGCCTTTACGAGTCTGAGGGTGCAGGCATCGGTGCCGATGGGCAGCAGGAGTTTTTCGTACTCTTCGCGCATATAGTCGGGCAGGGCAGAGAGAAGCTGGTGGGCCGCTTCATATTCGATATCCTTGTAGGCTTTTCTGAGGGTCTTGCTGGAATACTTTATAGGTGTAGGCAGATCACCGGTAATTATTTCGGTGCAGTCGTGGAAGAGAGCTATGGCGGCAGCGTGTTCAGGGTTAACGGTGCCGCCGAATCGTTTGTTGTTTATGACAGCAAGGGCATGGGCGAGCATAGCGACAGTCAGACTGTGCTCGCTTATGTTTTCGAGACGGGTGTTGTTCATCAGCGACCACCTGCTGATATACTTCATTCTGGACATAATAGCGAAAAAGTGATAATTTTCCATAAGCTGACCTCCTGTTTTGTTCAGTGGTTCCTTATATTTCCTTTGCTCTGACTCTATTAAGATATCACATCAGGGAAATAATTACAATAGGGTGAGTGTACCGAAAAAAGGGCAGTCCTTAAAAAGTGACATTATGTGTGTCGAATAATGGCAAAAAAACGGTTATATTACAGTAGATTTTTGAAAAGCTTTGTGTTAAAATAATAAGGTATGCTGATATCTGTGTATGCAGCCCGCCTTTACAGCCTGGGTATACGGCTGTGTCAGAGATACTCACAATTTTAATTCTCCGGGAGGAGGCTGAATAATGACAACTGCAAACCCCTTGTCAAGGCGCAGGAAAAACTATTTTTTGCGTACTTTCCTGTGGGCGTTGGGAGTAGCTTTCCTGTGCTTTCTGCCATGGATGATCTTCAATGACGGCTACTTCTTTTTCTACGGCGACTATAACGTGCAGCAGATACCCTTCCATCAGATGATACACGATTCTATCCGCGATGGAAATATCGGCTGGAGCTATACCACCGACCTTGGCGCAAACATAATCGGCTCATACAGTTTCTATATGTTCGGCAGCCCGTTCTTCTGGGCAATGCTGCCGTTCCCGAGTGCTGTGGTGCCGTATCTGCTGGCTCCGATGCTGATGCTGAAATTTGCACTGGCTGCTCTGGGCGGATATACTTTCCTGAGACGCTATGTGAAAAATCAGAATTACGCTGTTTTCGGCGCTATGATCTACGCATTTTCCGGTTTTGGGATCTACAACATTTTCTTTAACCATTTCCATGAGGCAATGGTGATCTTCCCGTTCATGCTTGCGGCGGTCGATGAATTTATCTATGAGAAGAAAAAGGGCGCTGTCGGCCTTGCGATATTTGCCGCAAGTCTGATGAACTACTATTTCTTTGCAGGACAGGCTGTGTTTATTTTCATCTACTGGCTTATCAGAATGTATACGGGCAGCTTCAGGATGACCTTCAAGGAATTCCTGCGTTTTGCTGTTGAAGTGGTTCTTGGCTTCGCTGCAAGCGGAGTTATAATGGTTCCGTCCGTTCTGGCGGTTATACAAAACTCAAGAGTATTCAGCTCGTTCAGCGGCTGGAGTTCTCTGGTGTATACAAGCGAACAGCGCTATATACACATTTTGGAGTCGTTTTTCTTCCCGCCCGACATGCCCGCTTATGCAAACTTTACACCCGACTCAAACGCAAAATGGGCGTCTGTGGCAGGCTGGCTGCCGTTGTTCAGCATGGTGGGAGTATTCGCGTTCTACAGCGTGAAAAAGCACAGATGGCTCCGTCTGTTTATCCCGGTACTCTTCGTAATGGCCTATGTGCCTATTTTCAACGGTATGTTCCAGCTCCTTAACGCTGCATATTATGCGCGCTGGTTCTACATGCTCACTCTTATGCTGGCTCTTGCCACCGCTATGGCCTTTGACGATGAAAAGACCGACTTCAAGCCCGGTCTCAGGCTGACCTTTGTTATTACTGCGGCCATTGCCATCCTTATAGGCTTCATGCCGACCACTTCAAAGAATTCCAAGGGCGAGACCGTTACTGATTACGGCCTTGAAAAATACCCCGACCGTTTCTGGATCTGGGTAGCGATCGCCGTTGCCGGCCTGTGCGCTCTTATGATAATAATGAACCTGCGCAGAAAGCCGAAGGTGTTTATCCGTACAACGGCAGTTGTGCTTACGGTTATTATTGTCGGATATGCGAACGTGCTTATCGGCACCGGCGTACTCAATGCAAGCTACAAAAAAGACTACATTGTTGACTATGTGATGAACGGCAAGGACGCTTTCCCGGAGCTTGAAGACCTGCATGATGTCCGTTCCGACTTCTACAATGATATCGACAACATCGGCATGTTCTGGCAGGTGCCTACCATTCAGGCTTTCCAGAGTATCGTGCCGGGCTCCGTCATGGACTACTACAAGTCTGTGGGCGTTGAAAGAACGGTCGGTTCACGTCCTAAGACGGACGTTTATGCTATCAGAAGCTTCCTCTCTGTAAAGTATCTCTTTGACAACACCTATGACAAGAAAGAGTTCGGTCAGACTGAAAACCATAACCTTATGCCCGGATGGAAGCTCAAGGAAGAGGCCAACGGCTTCAAGGTGTATGAGAACCAGTATTTCATTCCCTACGGCTTCACCTATGACACCTATGTGACCGAGAAGGAATATGAGGACTGTGATGAATCCGACAGGAGCAAGCTCATGCTCAAGTCGATCGTACTCACTGACGAGCAGATCGAAAAGTACAAGGACTTTTTGAAGCATGATGAAAAGCTCAGCTCTTACACCTATTCTCAGCAGGAGTATTTCACGGACTGCGAGGATCGCAAAAAGCTTACCTGCTCTTATGTTGACTTCTATACCAACGGTTTTGACGCCGAGATAAAGACCGGCGACAGTCCGGAGCTTGTAGTGTTTACTGTTCCTTACGAGTCCGGCTGGACTGCTGAGGTAAACGGCAAGCCTGCCGAGATTGAAAAGGTCGATGTCGGCTTCATGGCTGTCAAGGTGCCTGCAAACACCAACAGCTCCATAACCTTTACCTATCAGACACCCGGCCTGATGATCGGACTGATCGTTTCAGGCGCAGGTATTGTGCTGTTCATTCTCTATATGATACTCTGGAGAGTACCGAAGAGACGCAAGGACGGCACTCTTGCCCTGACAGATGATCTTGCTCCTGCGAACGGCGGCGCTGCTGCTCAGCCTGCTGCAGATGAAGCCAAGAATGTGCAGCCTGAACCTGAATTCAAGGGCGTAAGCTGGGCTGACCCCGGTGTTCCCGATATGTTCGGGGATACTTCCACAGGTGGCGCTGACGCGGCAGGTCCTGACTTCGATACAGGGATAGGCACCGGCGCGGATACGACCTCACCGGCAGATGATATCGGCTCACAGGTCAACCCGATCTGGGATTTCGGTGATCCGGAGCAGGGCATCAACGACACTGACGCCCTGCTGACCGATATTGAAGAAAAGCCGATGACATACGAACCCGAGCGCATTATAGAAAAGCCCGCCAGAAACCGAAAGAAAAAGTCCAAGGGCGGCAGATACGCAAGATAGTAATTTTCTAATAAAAAAAGAGGCAGAAACCGGTACAATTCCGGTTCCTGTCTCTTTTTATGTCAGCCGGTCGGG
>JAFTCS010000211.1 GCA_017454565.1 Clostridia bacterium | reverse complement strand
TGCCATTGACGGAGTAAAGAATGTGGTCTCATCAAAATGGTTCATTCTGGCAGTGGGCATTACTGCGTTTCTTATAATGATATACATAATAGTAGTGCTGGTCTACAAGCGAAAAAAACGTTCCCAGCGCCCCGTAAAAAAATACCGGAAATTCTGACCCAAAAACACACGATAAGCTTCCGGGCTTACCGTGTGTTTTTTTCTTAAAAGCAAAAATAACAAAGGAATATTCAGTCTTTAGGAATTGTATATTGAAATTGATAAAGATTTGAGTTACAATAATAATAATTGGAATCGTATGTCTGCCGCACAGGAGATCATCGGTTCTCTCGGAAAGGCTCAGGCTGCTCCGAAATAAGGGAAAACGGAGGAATAAATATGGCAACAGTTTTTGAGAAGATAAGCAGAGATGACGACATCTTCAGCGGTACCGAATATAAGAATGATTCACTGCTGTTCAACTATATCGAGTCAGCACGTTATACGGACGATCCCGATATTTTCAGCGACCACAGGAATTCGATCATACTTCTTCCAAAGGAAGGTAACCGTGTATGGATATGGACGTCATCGGCTATCAAGACCGATACATCCAAGCTTGTTGATATCTGCCGCTTCGTAAGGGATTCAAAGATAGTCAGACCGGAGATCTACATCAAGCATGAGGTGTCCGACCATTTCTCGGATATGTTCGCTATCGCCACCTCGGATTACGGGTATGTGGCCAAGGACGAGCTTTCTCTTGCCGCGCTTGTATATGACGGCGAGCGTTTTGAGGCTGACAATGACAGCGGGAGCATCATACATGTAGACAAGAACAATCCCGAGCATGTAAAGTTAGTAACGGATTTCTATAAGGCCTGCTGCGACGAGTTCCACTGGCATGACAAGCTTGACAGGAAGATAAAGGAATATCTTGATATGCAGCTCTATGCTTACGTCAGGGACGGACGAATGCTTGCAAACACGGTTCTCGACGGTCATACCGATGATTATATCAGGATAAAGTCCATTGCCGTTCTTGCCGCAGAAAGACGCAACGGTATCGGATACAAAATGTGCCGCTATATTGTCAGCAGGATAACTGACTGTGACAAGAAGCCCGTACTTTACACCCACACCAAAAATGCTGCGGCTATGGGACTTTTCAAAAAGACAGGCTTCAGGCTGTATGATAAGATCTATCTTATCAAAACTGACGAGACAAACTGAGCACATTTCCAGATAAAAAGGAGGAAGGATTATGCAGCTGCATAACGGAGAAAAATACTACATTACTACACCGATATACTATCCCTCGGGCAACCCCCATATAGGTCACTGCTACACCACCGCTGCCTGTGACTCTATCGCAAGATACAAGCGCATGCAGAAATATGACGTAATGTTCCTTACAGGCACCGACGAGCATGGTCTGAAGATAGAGCAGAAGGCTGCCGAAGCCGGCGTGACACCAAAGGCTTATGTTGATAAGATCGTAGAAAAGTTCAAGGCTCTCTGGAGTTATATGAACATAAGCTATGACAGATATATCCGCACCACTGACGACTATCATGTTGAGTCTGTGCAGAAGATATTCAAGGATCTCTACGACAGAGGATACATCTACAAGGGTGAATACAAGGGCAAATACTGCACACCCTGCGAAAGCTTCTGGACGGAATCACAGCTTGTTGACGGCAAGTGCCCCGACTGCGGCAGGCCTGTTGTTGAGGCAAAGGAAGAGGCATATTTCCTGAAAATGTCACCCTTTGCAGACAGGATCGAAAAGCTGCTTACCGAAACGGATTATCTGCGCCCGAAGACAAGAGCCGTGGAGCTTGTAAACAACTTCATAAAGCCCGGCCTTGAGGACCTCTGTGTATCAAGAACCAGCTTTACCTGGGGTATTCCTGTTACCTTTGATGAAAAGCATGTTGTCTATGTCTGGATAGACGCTCTTTCAAACTATATAACCGCTCTTGGTTACGACAATGAAAGATATAACGATTACGACAGGTTCTGGCCCGCTGACGTTCACATGGTTGCGAAGGATATCATGCGCTTCCATGCTATAATCTGGCCGGCAATGCTGATGGCTCTTGACCTGCCTCTTCCTAAACATTTGGCTGTACACGGCTGGATAACCTTTGACGGCAAGAAAATGAGCAAGTCTCTGGGAAATATCATTGATCCTTTCCAGCTTGGCGAGCGTTACGGCGCAGACGCTGTACGCTACCACATCCTGAGAGAGATGGCTCTCGGCTCAGACAGCTCATTCTCCAATGAGATAATGATAAACCGCATGAACACCGACCTTGCTAACGGTCTGGGCAACCTTGTTTCACGCACCGTTGCCATGGTGGATAAATACTTCGGCGGCACCCTGCCCGAAGAGCAGCAGAGCGGCGAGTTTGACGATGACCTGATTGCTCAGGCCACTGCAC
>JAFTCS010000210.1 GCA_017454565.1 Clostridia bacterium | reverse complement strand
GGTACGCTTAACTTTTGAAGCAAATATTCAATTGTTTTCGTGCGCTGCCCCCCATATTCTCCCAGGGCAACCGCACGAAAAAATTAGAAAAAATTGCCAAAATCGTCAACACAAAAGTTTCGCTCAAGCCTTTTCAAAGGCTTGCAGGGTCGAGGGGCAGCGCCCCTCGTCGCACTCCGCAGAGAGCGAAACATTCTTAGCGAAAGTGCTCCGCAAGGGGTGAATCACTGACCGTACGAATAAAGCTTCTCACCGACGGTAGGCGGTACGCTTAACTTTTGAAGCAAATATTCAATTGTCTTCGTGCGCTTACCCCCATATTCTCCGAAGTGGTACTTGCAAAATCTTTGACACTGTGGTATAATATTTACCGTATCAAACGCGATGACGGAGAGAGTAGCTGTTCTGGTGGCCCAAAGAGAGTTCCGGTAAGGTGAGAGCGGAACGGTAGGACGGCAGTGAAGTTCACTCCGGAGCGGTGCGGCTGAAAGAGTTTCCGATTAGGCTGCAACGGGCGGTGTCGTTATCCACCGATGAGAGTCCGCTTATGCGGAAATCAGGGTGGTACCACGGAAGATTTCGTCCCTGCGTGTAAAAACGCAGGGACTTTTATTTTTCCACAGAAAATATTATCGGAGGTTATTATGGACGAAAGAATTTTAAAGCTGAAAGCCGAATTGGAAAGCAAGATAGCCGAAGCTGTAGATCTTGCGGGACTGGATTCCGTGAGAGTCGGCTTTTTAGGCAAAAAGGGAAGCATCACCAACCAGATCAAGAGCATGAAGGATCTGGCCGCCGAACAGAGAAAGGCATTCGGCGCAGACATCAACAAGCTCAAGGAGTTCGCCGCAAAGAAGATCGAGGAAAGAGCAGAAGAACTGAAGAAAAAGCAGATCGAAATGGAAATACGCTCTATGCCTGAGTTTGACATCACCACACCCTCAAACTGCAGCTGCGGCTCATATCACCCCATTACCCTGGTGCAGAGACAGTGCGAAAAAATATTCAAATCAATGGGCTTCACAGTCGAGGACTATTCCGAGGTAGTTACAGACTACGAATGCTTTGAGTCTCTGAACATCCCCAAGCACCATCCCGCAAGAGACATGCAGGACACATATTATCTCACCAACGGTCAGTTGCTCAAATCACAGACCTCGGCAGCACAGAACGCTATCCTTAAAAAGTACGGCCCAGCTCTGATAAACAACGGCACTCCCATAAGGGCGATCTTCCCCGGCCGCTGTTTCCGCAATGAGGCAACCGACGCCTGCCACGAGAACACCTTCTTCCAGATGGAGGGCGTGATGGTTGACAAGGATATTTCTATCTCCAACCTTATTTACTTTATGAAAACCATGCTCTCTGAGGTGTTCCGCAAGGATATCAAGGTCAGACTGCGCCCCGGCTTCTTCCCCTTCGTGGAACCGGGCTTTGAGCTGGATATCAGCTGCCTTATCTGCGGCGGCACAGGCTGTCCCTCATGCAAGCACAGCGGATGGCTCGAACTTTGCCCCTGCGGTATGATACACCCCAACGTTCTCCGTGAGGGCGGCATTGACCCCGATGAGTATACCGGCTTCGCGTTCGGTCTCGGCCTTACACGTCTGGCAATGATGAAGTACGGAGTAAAGGACATCAGAGACCTGAACAGCGGCAGCCTCAAGGCTCTTTCGCAGTTTACGGATGACGAATAAGGGAGGAAATTTACATGTTATTATCAATGAACTGGATCGAGGACTTCGTTGACCTCAGCGGTCTTGACAAGCTCGATCTGATCCACAGATTTTCACTTTCCACTGCCGAGGTGGAGAACGATATATTTTTCAAGGGCAAGGAGCTCAGCGGCGTTGTAGTGGCTGAGATCAAGTCCGTAGAGGCTCACCCGCAGTCAAAGAAGCTGCACCTTCTCAAGGTAGACGCAGGCGACGGTCAGCTTACGGATGTTGTATGCGGCGCACCCAATGTCAGGGTCGGCATGAAAACGGCCTTTGCAAAGCTTGGCGCAACCATTGGCGATATCACCATCACTCCGAGAGCGCTGGCAGGCTACACCTCATACGGCATGTGCTGCAGCGAGTCTGAGCTGGGCATCAGCGACGACCACTCCGGAATTATGGATATAACCGACGATATCCCACTTGGCACCGACCTTAAATCCGTCTATGATATTGAGGATATTATTTTTGAGGTCGATAACAAGAGCCTTACCAACCGTCCCGACCTGTGGGGTCATTACGGCATTGCAAGAGAGTTCGCCGCGATCGCCGGCAGAGAGCTGAAAGCTCCTGAAATGGCTGATCTCACTGTATATAATGATCTTCCCGAGGTCGATATGAAGATCGAGGACACCCTCTGCAAGAGATACAGCACCATGAAGGTGGAGAATATCAGCAGGAACATCAGCCCTGTGAACATCCGCATCAGGCTTTTCTACTGCGGAATGAGAGCCATAAACTTCCTTGCCGACCTGACAAACTACCTCATGCTTGAAATGGGACAGCCCATGCATGCTTTTGACGCCCGCAAGGTAGAGCAGATAAGAATAAAGCGTTTCGACAAGCCTTTTGTTTTCAGAACCCTTGACGGTGCCGACAGAAATATTGACGAGAATACCCTGATGATCTGCAACGGTGACACCCCTGTTGCGATCGCCGGCATAATGGGCGGTCTTGATTCCGAGATCGTTGAGGATACCACCACTCTTACTCTTGAATCCGCAAACTTTGACGCCGCTTCCGTGAGAAAGTCCACAGTAAGGCTGTCACACAGAACGGACGCTTCCATGCGCTACGAAAAGAGCCTTGACCCTGAAATGACCGTTCCGGCTATTGCAAGGTTCCTTTATCTCCTGCAAAAGCACGACAGCGGAGTAAAGGTGGTATCAAGACTTACAGACGAGTATGCCGTGAAGTTCCCGCCGGTCACACTGAGCTTTGATCAGAGCTTCGTTGACAGATACACCGGCATAAGCATTGACGGCGACACCATTGTAAAGACCCTCACAAGCCTCGGTTTCGGCGTTGAGCACGAGGGCACAGCCTTTACAGTAACGGTTCCTTCATGGAGAATAACCAAGGACGTGACCATGAACGCCGATATTATCGAGGAGATCACCCGTATCTACGGTTATGATAATTTTGAGATAAACACCACCCGTTCACCGCTTTATCCTGTGAGAATGACTCAGGTAAAGACTGACGAGGAGAAAATAAAGGATCTTCTGGTAAAGAAATTTGCTCTCCACGAGCTTCACTCCTATGTATGGGCTTATAACGACGAGCTTAAAGCTATAGGAATACCAATTGAGGACAACGTAAAGCTTGCAAACGCCACCAACCCCAACATTGAAACTCTGAGGAATTCCATCATTCCCACACAGCTTTGTCAGGTGAAGGCGAACACCTCTTATGCTCCGGATTTCGGTATCTTCGAGATAGGCAGAGTCGTAAACGGTCTGGACGAAAACGGTCTTTGCATAGAGCACAAGAAGCTTGCCATTACCCTTTTCAGCAAGACCGGCGACATGAGAGAGCTTTATTTCAGGCTCCGTGACATTTTAGCATCCATTGCCGCCGACATAAAGCACAGCGAATTTACTTTTGTAAAGAGCGAGCCTGCACACAGCTATGAGCATCCCGTAAACTGCAACAGGATCATGCTTGACGGAATTGAGCTGGGCAGCATCGGCATTGCACATCCCACAGTGAGCAAAAATATCGACAAGAAAGCAAACATTGTTTTTGCTGAGATAGACGTTGATACGTTTGCTTCCTGTGAGGACAAGGGCATAATCTACAGTGAGCCTTCAAAATATCCGTCCATAGAATACGACCTGAGCATGGACATTCCCGAGGGTGTGCTCTATTCCGATCTTAAAAAGTGCTGGGAAAATGAGGATACCGATCTGCTGAAGGGTGCTTCCATTGTTGACACCTACGACACAGCCGACATCCACAGAATAACCGTGAGACTGTTCTTCTCTTCTTCCGAGAGGACACTTTCCTCAGCCGAGGTACAGGAGATCATTGACAAGATAGTAAAAGATCTTGCCGAAATGAACGTAACCATCAAACAGTCAGGGTGACTTTTACGGAAAAGTCCCCCCGACACCCCCGAAAACGCTGTTCGCGGGGATTGATAAACAAGACGAAGCTTTGCCACTCGCGCACAGGAGTTTGTTTCAGCCGTGATCGGTGTAGTTTGGGTCAGAGTAAACCATCAACGCGAACAGCGCCCCTTGTGGGAGGTTTGAAGGGCGAATCCCTCCGAAATTCAGTCTCTTTTGCCTGTCCTTGACAAAGGACAGGTAAAAAAATAGTTATTATTGAATAAAAGTATAAAAGTACCGTTCAGAAAAAAATTGAACGGTACTTTTTTGCGGGAAGCTATTCCCGGATCATGCCTCAGAGAGAGTGTGGATCTCCTTCCTGTCTCTGAAAAGCAGTGATATGCACCAGATCGCAGACAGAGCCACAAGAGTGTAAATGATCCTGCTGACTACTCCGGTCTGACCGCCGCAGATCCATGCGACAAGATCAAACTGGAATATGCCGATGGAGCCCCAGTTGAGTCCACCTATAATAAGCAGTATCAGAGCAATTCTGTCGAGCATTTGTTCCGACCTCCCTTAGTGTAAGCTTTCGCTCCGCACAGACACGGTCTGCCCGAAGCTCCAACGAATGCGGGCAGACCTGTGCTGACTCATGCCAAACAGATCGGCTCACAAATACCTTGGATATGTATAGTTTGAGCTTTTGCGGGAATTTTATTCATAGATAGGCCGCACATTTTTTCAGAGCTTTTTTTGCAAGCCTTATATGCTTATATACAGTCGTAGGCCTCAGCCCCATAATGCCGGCAATATCATCCACACGCATGCCGTCATAATAGTAATAGCGCAGACAGTCCTTCTGACGGTCGGTAAGCTCGTTCTCTATTGCCGTTGAGATTATTTTTTCCATACGCTTGCGCTTTTCGGTTTTGCCGGTCTCCACAGTGTTGTATTTTAAAAAAGAACTGTACTCGCACAGCCTGTCAGTCAGGCTCAGTCTTTTCGCTCTGCCTTTCATCAGACCTCTCCTTTCCGTTTTACAAGAATGTTTCCGACTCTCATACATTCCGTGTACATGCCGCGCATAGTGTTTATACGGAAGTTCAGATCGGGAAGCTCGTGCAAAGCCGCTGTTTTTAGCTGATTCTGCAGATTGTGTATTATTTCTTTCAGAGTCTCGGCGCTGTCATAGTATTCCTGTGCCCACTGTGAATAATTCATTTTGTCTCCTCCTACACGAACCGTGTTGTTTTATTATAAAAAAATAAGTGTCCTGCTGCTTTCTGCCTGCCGTTATTTTTTCCGGCGCATCCTGATATGTGATTACCTGTAATTCAAATCCATCACCTGCCGTTTTATTATGTTAAAAGTAATTGTCCTTGTTTTGGAAAATAATTTATCGCGAACAATTACACAAATCGTGTAAAAAGTACCGAAAAAATATTTCCGGCTTTTATGACATATATTTACTTATTTTGCTGATATTACTTACTTTGTACTTGTAATTGACCTTTGTAAGTATAATTATACCCCATTTTTTAAAAAAATCAAGGGTAAAATCGAACAAATATTCGATAGTGTATAAATTTGAACATGTTTTTATCTGAAATAAAAATATTAAAAATAGCACTTGAAATTACACGGAATGTGTGGTATAATGCTGTTGATAGAAAAGTGCACCCCGGTGCATTGTGTGCGGCGTTTTTATGGCGTACAGCATTTCTGGAGGGATCAAAATGTCTTTAGGAAGTAAAATAAAACAGCTCAGGAAACAGGCGGGCATGACCCAGTCGGAGCTTGCAGGCAGGCTGGGAATATCGCCGTCGGCTGTAGGAATGTACGAACAGGACCGCAGAGAGCCTGACCGCAGGATACTCTCAAAGCTCTGCGGTATCTTTGGTGTGAGCGGAGATTTCTTTATACGTTCTGATAAGTCTGCCGGAAGCAGTGTTGAGGTATCGGAAGTTTTTGACGAGTTTACCCGGCGCCTGACTACCCAGGAGGGACTTATGTTTGACGGCGAACCCCTTAACAACGAGGACAGAATGAAAATCATTGACGCCATCAAGGTCGTAGCCGCCATTGCCACACAGCAGCACAGGAAAATGTCAGAGGGCAGTACATGAGCCTTTTAATAACTGATTGGAGGATACCGAAAAAACTATGGATAAAATAAAACGCTGCGTCAGGGAGCTGATCGACAGGTACCACAGTGCAGACCCCGGGACGATCTGCGACAAGGCGGGTATACAGGTCCTCGATCAGGATCTGCCTGCGAGGGTGAACGGCTTCACCGTCACAATGATGGACATTACGTTTATTGTGCTCAACAGTTCGCTTGGCTATTATGAGAGACGTTTTATCATGGCACATGAGCTGGGGCACATAATGCTGCACAAGGGAACAAATTCAATTGCCCTCAGCACCAGCACCTACTTCTGTGTGTCTAAATATGAACGGGAAGCGGATTCCTTTGCCGCATGGCTCCTTATGGAGTGCGAAATGTCTGAGCTGTCAGCGCTGGAGTCCGTTACTGCCGAGGATATCTCAAAGATCGCTCATATACCAAAGTCTGTTGCCGAACAGACTTTCAATATCTGAATACGGAGCAGATTTTATAAAAACGGCAATCAGTCAGCAGGAGGTGAGGGTGGATGAAGCTGTTTTTAAAAAGAATATTTTCAGATGAAGCCGGCTTTCAGATATACGATGATCTTGGAAACTGCCGATACAGTGTTACCGTTGAAACGGAAACCAGACGTCAGCGTATTCTGATAAACGGCGACTCGGCCGTGCCTGTGTCGGAGATATTTCACAAGAATTTTTTTATGAGATACTTTACGGTTCGCTGCCAGAGAGGCTTTTATGTTCTCCTGCCCTCTGTGCGTGACTGCTTTTCTTTCAGGATATACGGCAGCAGCTATTGCTTTGCCGGAGACATAGCATCCGGACGATTTTCGCTTTTTGATGTGGACAGGAGTGTTATAATGACCCAGAAAAAGTGCTGGTGCCGTTACGGTGACGCTTACGAACTGAACATTCTTGTTCCGGAGGATGAGCATTTTGCGCTTTCGGTAGCTATATGCGCCGCGATATATATTTCTGCATCCGAAACTTCAACTGTGCTTTCCGGTTGAAAATAAAAAAGCATACGCACCCCGTTTATGAGGTGTGTATGCCGATTTTTTTTAGTTTTTCCGGAAGTAGCCGAACGCGAAATATTCCGAGGTCATTTTGCCGTTGTTAACGGTGAATGCCGCTGTATCGTTATAGAAGGTAATATAGATGGTATTGCCTTCGGCTGACCACTGGCCGTCAGAATAGGAGCTGGTTTCTCCGTACATTGAAGCTGTCATGCTTGCTGTGCCGCTTGCATCAAGAATGAATCTTAAATCTGTGGTGGATGGATCATATAATTCTCTTGCAAATGAAGCTTCCTCAGGGCTAAGGCTGCTGAAATCGACCTGCCATACCCATGTGCCTACATATTCGGGCATTACGGTGCCCTTTGGTGTTATTTTTGAAATTTCATAGCTTATGTCGCTGTCATCAAAATCACTGTCGTCAAAATCACTGTCGTCAAAATCACTGTCGTCCCGGTCGCTGTCATCAAAGTCGCTGATATCACTGCGAAGCGGCAGGTCGCTTGTGCCGCTTACCGGCGGCTCAATGGGTGTGCTTATGGTGCTTGTCTCGCTTATGGTACTGAAGCTGACGGTTGAGCTGTAATCGGGTACGCTGGGCGCCGTTACCTCAGAGGGAGTGGTCTCTCCGCCGGGCTGGCTGGCAGCTGTTGTCTCGCTCTGGGCTGAGGAGTTCATATCCCACCCAAAGGGATTTGACGCAGGAGCTGCCGAACTGCCGGAGCTTTGCTGGTCTGTGTTGTTGCTGCATGCAGCCATGCATGTTATCATAGCCGCTGAAAGCGCGGCCGCCAACGCTATTGTTATAAGCTTTTTCATGGTATTATCTCCTTTGATAAGTATTTAGTACGGGTATCCGGTATAGTAAACAGTTGAAGGGCGTTATTTGACAAAGGACATTCCCGGATAATTCACGCTTACCAGTGTGTCAATATAGTAAGTAAATGCCTCGGTAGCACTGCCGAGAATGATGTATACATATCCCGACTGGACGCCCCATGCGCCGTCTACGGTTGCTCCGCCGTAATCTCCCACAGCGCTTCCGTCAAGTCTGAGCAGGATACTGGTATGCTTCATCCTGTCTTCAGCATCGGAAAGATCACTGCCGGAAAGCTCGGTGGTATCGAGTTTCAGTGACCATTTGCCAACAAGGTCGCTGGGGTGCGACATATTCTCGGTGCCGTAGGTAACAGAGCTTTCATCCTCCGATACTTCAATTACGCTTACATTCTCCGATACGGTACCGGAGCTTTCATCAGTGCCGGAGGTCCCGGACACGCTTACCGAGCTTTCGCCGGTGCTCTCAGTTTCGGGAAGGCTGTTCTCACCGGAGCTTTCAGCCTGAGACTGAACATCGGAAGCAGCCTGACTCTCCGGAGCCGGGCTTTGTGATGAACCCTTTGAGGTGTCTTGTGATGAGCAGGCAGCGGCGGTGCTCATCAGCAGGGAAGCCGCAATTACAGCGGCAAGTCTTTTCAGTTTATCGGTATTTTTTTTCATACATGACTCTCCATTATTTTAGTATGTTTTTTTATTTAATACTATTATTCAATAAAAAGTATAAACGGCTTTAAGAAACCATTTAATAAACCGCGCCTGCCGACTCAGCACCGGCAAAAAGGTTTGTTTTACATCATTATATATCATTACAGGAATTTCTGTCAACCTGAAAATTCTACACAAACAAAAAGCGGATGCGCTGCCGCATCCGCTTGGATTGGTGTTATTGTATTACTTTCTTACAAGACAGATAAATCCGGACTGAGGAACGAACTTGCCGTCCTTATAGGTAAAGGTGGTGCTGCCTGAACCGGCAGTGGTCGCGCCGGTGGGGTCTATGAGTGTCAGAACATCATTTTCGTATTTCCACATGCCGTCCTCTTTGGTATCGGTGTCGCCGATCTTGGCGCTTATGGTGGCAACGCCGCCGTCCTTTATC
>JAFTCS010000209.1 GCA_017454565.1 Clostridia bacterium | reverse complement strand
GCCACAAACAGTGACGTGGTACAGGTCATCGGGTCAAAATTCGTGCTTTTCCGCAGAAATCCCGAACAGCCCAAAATAGAGCTTCCAAAGGCAAAGGGCGGCAAAAGAAAATGACAAGAGAAAAGGAAGGGAGAGATATTTATGAGAACGGCTATTTTCGGCGGCAGCTTTGACCCGGTACATCAGGGACATGTTGATCTTTCACAGGTCTTTGTAAAAAAGCTTGAGCTGGACAGGGTAATAATTATCCCGGCCTTCGTGTCTCCCTTCAAAATGTCTAAAGGCTCTGCGCCCGGAGAGTACAGACTGGAAATGTGCAGGCTTGCTTTTGAGGACTTCCCCAATACAGAGGTAAGTGACATCGAGCTGCGGCGCGAGGGTGCAAGCTATACCTGCGATACGCTTACATATATTTCGCAGATCTATCCTGAGGACAAGCTGTTCCTCGTTACCGGAGCCGACGCCTTTCTTACCATACAAAGCTGGAGGTCGCCTGAGGTGATATTCAGCAAGGCTGCGATCTGCACCATACCAAGAAACGATGACGATATTGCAAAGCTGACTTCCCATGCGGAATATCTCAGGACGCTCGGCGCTGAGACAGAGCTTCTGAACGTCAGTGTGGCGAGAGTCTCTTCTACCGAGATAAGGGAGCGTGTGCGAAAGGGTTTGAGCATAAATGGCATGGTGCCCGAAAGAGTCGAGCAGTACATACTTAGAAAGGGGCTGTACCTGTCCGGAAATGAGGGTGATGAAGCTTGATCAAAAATAAAAACCTGACTATAGCGTTCATTCTGTTCACAGTATGGCTTTACGGCGCATGGGCGGCAGTCGAGCTGCTTCTGATGCCGGTGATATCAGGTGCTATAAATAACCAATATGCCATTGTGCTGATAAGAGACCTGCTGATAAAAAATCTCGTCTGGACACTTCCTGCGCTCCTTCTGATAAAGCGCTTTTCAGAGGATATGCTGATCGGAATGAAGGAATTATTGTCTTTCCGCAGGGAGAGCCTGAAATATCTGCTGATTGCGGCAGCTTTAGCTGTATTTGTTCTGGGCGGGGTAATTTTAAGGACGCATGGACTGGCGCTGAGCAGCAGCTTTCATCCGTCAAAGCTTATAGTGGCGCTGTTAGTCGGTTTCACCGAAGAGACGGTGTTCAGAGGGTTCTTCCTTAACGCCACATTGAAACATGATGACAGCGAGCCGAAAAAATATATTGCAGTTGCCGTAAACGCTGTCATGTTCCTTGCTATACACTTTCCGGTCTGGATAAGCAGCGGAGTATTTGCGGCGAATCTTACGAGCTTTTCGTTTGTTACGATAATTGTTCTGAGTGCACTTTTTTCATTTTGTCTCATGCGCTGCCGGAATATCTGGGTGGCGGTTATCCTGCACTCGTTTTATGATCTTTTAGTGTTCATGTTTGTATAGCGGTGCTGAAACTGAACTTTGAAAAAAATGAACAATCCACCTTGAAAGAGTCTGCATTTATTGATATAATATAAGTCGGTACCCGAACATTGCAGATCTGGAGCTGGTTTATATGAGTTTTAAGTATTATGAGGATATCATCAGTATGAGAATGAAGTCTGCGCGCTTCAAGCATTCAAAGAACGTCGCCAGGGAAGCCGTAAGGCTTGCAAAAAAATACGGAGCCGATGAAGCTAAGGCTGAGCTTGCAGGCATTCTTCACGATGCCACAAAAGAGACCGACGGGCCTGAACAGATGTCGCTTATCCGCAGAGCAGGTATTGTGCTGACGGAAATGGAGCAGAATTCGTCTAAGCTGTGGCATGCTATTTCAGGCAGCGCCTATGTACAGGTGGAGCTTGATATTACAGACAAGGATATAATCGGCGCCATACGCTACCATACTACGGGCAGAGCAGGCATGTCGGTTCTGGAAAAGGTAATATTTGTGGCTGATTTCACCTCCGCCGACCGTGACTATGAGGGTGTGGACAGGATACGCCGCATAGCAGATAAAAGTCTGGATGAGGCTGTGCTGGAGGGAATGGCGTTCACCATATCAGACCTTGCGCAGAGGAAGATAACCATAGCTCCCGACACCTTTGCAGGTTATAATGAGATGGCCGCGCTGAGGGCAAAGGCCAGAAACCGCGAAAAATAAAAGCATCCGGGAAATTTAGGAGGAAAAACAATGACAACACTTGAAACGGCACGAGCTGCCGCAAAAGCACTATCCGAGAGAAAGGGTATCGACATAAAGCTGATAAAGATAACCGATATTTCGTCCATAGCTGATTATTTCGTTATCGCAACGGGTTCATCCACTACCCATGTAAAGAGCCTTGCAGACAATGTGGAATTCAGGCTTGACAATATGGGCGTAAGCGTGAGCCATATAGAGGGCTACCGTTCCGATTCATGGATCCTTTTGGATTACGTTGACGTTATAGTTCACGTTTTTTCAGAGGAGGCAAGGGATTATTACAGTCTGGAACGCCTGTGGCAGGACGGCGAGAATGTGGACATTACCGACATCGAGCAGATGCCCCTTGAAGAGCTTTTCAAGGACGCAGAATAATGTGTTTCATCTCAGCAATGTGCTGGGTATAAATAGAAATTCAAGGCAATTAAAAGGAGAGAACAGAATTGAAGTACGACCATAAAAATATTGAAGCCAAATGGCAGCAAAGGTGGGAGGAGGCCGGCATTTTCCATGCCGAAAATTCCACAGACAAGAAGAAATTCTATGCGCTCATAGAGTTTCCCTATCCGTCAGGACAGGGACTTCATGTAGGACACCCAAGATCCTACACGGCTCTTGATATCATAGCAAGAAAGCGCAGACAGCAGGGCTACAATGTGCTCTATCCCATAGGCTGGGACGCTTTCGGTCTGCCGACTGAGAACTATGCCATCAAGAACCATATCCATCCCAGAATCGTAACCGAGAAAAATGTTGCACGTTTCAAGAGCCAGCTCCAGTCACTGGGCATTTCGTTCGACTGGAGCAGAGAGATAAACACCACCGACCCCAAATCCTACAAGTGGACTCAGTGGATATTCCTCAAGCTCTTTGAAAACGGCCTTGCATATAAAAAGGAAATGGCTGTAAACTGGTGCACCTCATGCAAGTGCGTACTTGCAAATGAGGAGGTTGTTAACGGCGTTTGCGAACGCTGCGGCAGCGAGGTAGTGAGAAAAGTAAAGTCACAGTGGATGCTGAAGATCACCGCCTATGCCGACAGACTCATAAATGACCTTGATTTAGTGGATTATCCCGACAGAGTAAAGGCACAGCAGAAGAACTGGATAGGCCGTTCAACAGGCGCTGAGGTGGATTTCACCACCACCACAGGCGATACCCTCACCGTATACACCACAAGACCCGACACACTTTTCGGAGCTACATACATGGTCATCTCGCCGGAACATCCCATCATTGAGAAGCTTGCAGGTGTTATCGGCAATATGGACGAGATCAGGGCATATCAGGACGCTGCTGCCAGAAAGTCTGACTTTGAGCGTACCGAGGTCGCCAAAGACAAGACAGGTGTGCGCATAAGCGGAGTTGAGGCCATCAACCCCGTAAACGGCACACAGATCCCGATATTCATTTCAGACTATGTACTGGTATCCTACGGTACAGGCGCTATTATGGCTGTTCCTGCCCATGATACCCGTGACCATGATTTTGCAAAGAAGTTTGATCTGCCCATTATCGAAGTCGTAAAGGGCGGCGAGGATGTGCAGAAGGAAGCCTTTACCGACTGCGCTACCGGAATTCTTGTCAACTCCGGATATCTCGATGGCTTGTCAGTGGATGAGGCCAAGAAGAAGATCACTGAGGAGCTGGAAAAGACCGGCAAGGGCAGAGCAAAGGTAAACTTCAAGCTCCGTGACTGGGTGTTCTCACGTCAGCGCTACTGGGGCGAGCCTATCCCGATAGTACACTGCCCCTGCTGCGGTGCTGTTGCAATACCCGAAAGCGAGCTTCCTCTGGAACTGCCGGATGTTGAATCCTACGAGCCTACCGATAACGGCGAGTCACCGCTTGCAAAGATGACCGACTGGGTAAATACCAAGTGCCCCAAGTGCGGCGGCGACGCCAAGCGCGAGACTGATACCATGCCTCAGTGGGCAGGTTCTTCATGGTACTTCCTCAGATATATGGATCCCCACAACGACAATGCTCTTGCGAGTGAAGAGGCTCTGAAATACTGGTCTCCCATCGACTGGTACAACGGCGGCATGGAGCACACTACGCTTCACCTGCTGTACAGCCGTTTCTGGCACAAGTTCCTTTATGACATCAAGGTGGTTCCCACACCCGAGCCTTATGCAAAGCGCACAAGCCACGGTATGATCCTGGGTGAGAACGGCGAAAAGATGAGCAAGTCCAGAGGCAACGTGGTTAATCCGGATGATATCGTAACCACATACGGCGCTGATACAATGCGTCTGTTTGAAATGTTCATAGGAGACTTTGAGAATGCCGCACCCTGGAGCTCCAGCAGCATAAAGGGCTGCCGCCGTTTCATCGAGCGTTTCTGTGGACTTGAAGGCATGGTAAAGGGTGACGCTATGCGTCCCGAATTGGAATCCGCTTTCCATAAGACCATCAAGAAGGTCGGCGAGGATGTGGAGACTCTGAAATTCAACACAGCAATCGCCGCCATGATGTCACTGATAAACGACATTTATGCTACCGGAAGCGTTACGAAGGAAGAGCTTAAAACCTTCACCATACTGATGAGTCCCTTTGCTCCTCATGCAGCGGAAGAGGTCTGGGAACAGGCAAAGCTTGGCAGCGGTTTTGCGTCCGTTGCGGCATGGCCTGCATACGATGAGAGCAAGTGCGTAGACGAAGCGGTAGAGATCGCAGTGCAGATAAACGGCAAGGTCAGGGACAAGATAATGGTTCCCGTTGACATTGACCAGGCAGGTGCTATTGCTCTGGCAAAGAATTCCGCAAAGATCACACCCTTTATTGAGGGCAAGAACATTGTAAAGGAAATCTATGTCAAGGGCAAGCTGGTAAACATTGTTGCTAAGTAATTGATTTTCATAAAAAAGCATCGGCACATCAAGGAGATAAAACCCTGATGTGCCGATGCTATTTTAATTGATTAAATCAATAAAGTTTCGCTCAAGCCTTTTCAGCGGCAAGCTGCCGCTCCCAATATAGTTTTTGAAAGTTAACTCGTTCCAAATGTTAATTTCTTTCCAAAACAAACTCGACAGCGGAGGCACTCCGCCTTGCT